>DATLAK010000098.1 GCA_035527535.1 Armatimonadota bacterium | reverse complement strand
GGTATTGGTGTGGATTTGTGTGAAAATGGGGCGTCGAGGGGCATTCACAGCCGGGGCATCATGTGACACCGCATGTGACACGTGCTCAGAATCGGCCATGATGATGGGACGGGAGGGCACGGGCGGGGACCGGATAAGCGGAGTGAGCACAAGTGGTTGCGACAGTAACCCGTGATCTGCTCACGAGTTACAGAAACCGGCGGGACTGTCTGGGGGTCAAGAGGTCGCGAGTTCAAATCTCGCCGCCCCGACCAGCTATCTTCTTTGTGGCGTTGAAGTTACAGAAAGGGGCTTGACAGGCGGGCCTTTCCATGTGACACTTCATGTGACAACTCACAGGAGATAGCCCATGGGCAAGGCTCACTCCGCACGCCCCGGCACAGTGCATCGCCGCGGTCCGAACGATCGCTTCTACTGGCGCGTCACCCTTCCGGGCGAAACCCGCCGCAAGGAAATCCCCCTTCGACCCGCCGGTCATCAGCACGCCACGACGGACGCGAAGATCGCCGAGCAAATCGCCGATGCCCTGTGGCGCGATGCCGCCCTGGGTGATGCCCCCGCGCACTTCACCGGCAGTGTCGCCTCCCTCACATCGCTGTACATGCAGTGGGCCCGAGACCGCTACCGCCATGCCAACGGGGCCCCGACCAGCCAGGTCAGCCTGTGCCGAAGCGCTCTTGCTTACCTGGTGCGGGGCATCGGGACGCTCCCTGCCGAGGACATGAACGCTTCGCTGCTGGAGGGGGTGCGTCGTAGCATGGTCGACGCTGACCTTGCCCGTCGCACGGTCAACACCTACACGAAGGTCATCAAGCACGCCTTCAAGTGGGGCGCGCAGCAGGGCCTGCTCAGCCCGCACGTCTACGGGGGGTTGATCATCGTTGATGGCATGCGCGCCGGGGAGGCGGGGGTCCGGGAGACGCCGCCAGTCACGACGGTCGCCCGCGAGCATGTCCAGGCGGCCATCGACCATGCGCCCTCGATCCTGGCGGACATGATCCGGCTGCACGCGCTCACGGGCATGCGTCCGGGCGAACTGGTGACCATGCGACCGGCGGATGTCGACCGTGTGGGTGTGGAGGTCCGTGTGTCGCCTGAGCCCGATGCGCGCGTGTGGCTGTACCGCCCGCGCCACCATAAGACCAAGCACCGGGGGAAGGAGCGCACCATTGTGCTCGGCCCGCAGGCGCAGGCGATCCTGGCCCCCTACCTGCTGCGCGATCCCGAGACGCCCTGCTTCAGCCCCGCCGAGGTCGTGCGCGAGCGGGGAACGCGGGTGCGGCGCTACGCATCCGCACGAGCACCGGGAGATGCCTACACCACGCAGACCTACGCCCGTGCCGTGCGATGGGCCCTGCTGGCAGCGCGGCGTGCGCTGGTCAGCCGCCTGGCAGAGGGGATGGGGATTGGCCTCGCACGCGAGCGGGCGAAGGTCGCCATTCCCCTGTGGGCTCCCAACCGTCTGCGGCACAACGTCGCCACGGCCGCGGCGCGCACCAGTCTCGATGTGTCGAGCGCCCTGCTCGGGCACACGAGCCTGAACACGACCCTCATCTACGCCGAGCGCGACATGCACAAGGCCGCCGCCTGGGCAGCGAAACACGGCTGAGACTTGCCCCTGCTTACGCCTTCCCGCCCCTCAGCCGCCCCAGAAGCCCCCGGTGAGGCTTGCGAACAGCGGCGGCGATTGCCGCGCCCTTCACTGGCCCCTCCTGCGGCGTCGCTCCCCTGTTCATCTTCCTGATCTCGTCCCGCACCTCGCCGATGGCCTGCACGCCCACGGCCCCAACCAGGATGATGGTCGATCCCAGCACGACCATGACGGCAGTGATGACGCCCAGCATGTTCCCGCTATCGCCCGCGCATCCGATGAGTCCCAGGCAGCCGAAGATGATCCCCAATACGGCCAAGAACTGGAAGATGACCATTGCCGGCCTCCTTACTCGAAGTTGGCCCATGCCCATGCTACCGCACCCACGATGGGGCTGTCCACTTCCGCGAAGCGCACCTCGATGTCCTTGAAGTCCGGGTTGTGGCTTGCCAGCGTCAGTGACTCCCGCCGAAGCGCACTCAGGCGCTTCACCACCACCGTCTCCTCCTCGTCCGTCCGCGCGCAGACCAGCCGGCCAACAAGTCGCCGCGGGTCTGTGCACGTGAGGTCCACGCCGACGATGCTCCCGTCGGGCAGATGCGGCATCATCGAATCGCCAGCCAAGCGCACCGCGCGCTGCCGCTTCGGGTCCGGGCACGCGTGCTCGTGGACTACAACGTAGCCCTGCACCTCGTCCTCGTCCACGACGAGCCCCGATCCCGCCGCCGCCCGTCCGGCCAGGAAAGGGACAGCCCGGAAGCGATGGGCGCCCTCGGTCTGCTCGAAGGCGTCCAGGTCATCG
>DATLAK010000097.1 GCA_035527535.1 Armatimonadota bacterium | reverse complement strand
CTCTTCAGGTTGCCGCCGTATATCAAGCTCTCCTCTGCGGTCGGCGCCGCAGGGCAGAGAGCCGCGGTCAGGGCGAAACCCAGTGCCAGTACCAGAATCGCTCGCCTCATCGTAGTACCTGCCTTTCGGGACGCCGGCGACCTTGCGCCCATCGCCTTATCAGGACATGAGTCGCAGCGCCACCTCATTGGCCACCGCGATGCCCCGCTCGGTCAGCACCACCCGCGAGCCGTCAGTGGCTAGGCCGCCGGCCGCCATCCCGGTCTCTGACCTAGGGACCGTCGCCAGGCCCGCTCGCACCAGATACTGAATTCGACTTCTATACTCGCCAGCCACATCCCTGCCATGCCGCGCGCCCAACTGCGTCAGGCACGCCCCCTGCTCCGTGCGCAGCCCGAGCATCAGCTCCTCCTCCAGGCGCCGCCGCGCCGACAGCCGTTCCGCATAGCCCACCGGCGCCTTGCCCCGCGCCAGCAGATCAGCATACCGGCGCGGCTCGCTCTCATTGGCCCACCGCATCCCCGCCCGCCGCGAGTGCGCCCCGGCGCCGAGGCCGACATAGTCCCCCCCTTGCCAGTACTTCTGGTTGTGGCGGCAGCGCCGCCCGGGGAGCGCGAAGTTCGAGATCTCGTAGCGCTCATACCCCGCCGCGCGCAGGGCGGCGCACGCCGCTGCATACATCTCCAGCTCCATCTCCTCCCCTGCCGCGGTCATCTCGCCGGCGACCAGTCGCCGGTGGAACTCTGTCCCCGGCTCGATGGTGAGGCAGTAGGCCGAGACGTGCTGCGGGCGCAACGCGACTGCTTGCTCCAGGGTGGCGATCCACTGCCGCGCCGTCTGCCCGGGCGCGCCGAAGATGAGGTCGAGCGCGATGTTGTCCCACCCCGCCGCGCGAGCATCAGCGATGGCGTCCCTCGCACGCGCGGCATCGTGTCTGCGCCCCAGCGCGGTCAGCACCCCGTCATCGAAGGATTGCGCGCCGACACTCAGCCGGTTGAATCCCGCCGCTCGCAGTGCGGCCAGGGCCTCGCAGGTGATCGTCTCGGGATTGCCTTCGATCGTGACCTCGGCGTCATCGGCCAGATCAACCAGTTGCCGAATGTGATTGAGCAGACGCGCCGCCGCGTCGGGTGGAACCAGCGTCGGCGTCCCGCCGCCGAAATAGATGGTGTCGCAAACGGAGCATGGGCGCCCTCGCCCGTCATCCCCCCGGCCGAGGCGCCCAGGCTCCACGAGCCGCAGTTCGATCTCTCGCTCCAGCGCCGCGAGGTAGCGCGCGATGTCGCCCGCGCGGGCGGGGCGGGAGTTGAAATCGCAGTACGGGCACTTGCCCGCGCAGAAAGGGATATGAACATAGATGCCAAGCGGCTCCATCGTCCTTACTCGCGATCATCGCCGACACGCAGCACGGTGAGAAAGGCCTCCTGCGGGATCTCCACGCTGCCCACCTGCTTCATGCGCCGCTTGCCGGCCTTCTGCTTCTCCAGCAGCTTGCGCTTGCGGGTGACATCGCCGCCGTAGCACTTGGCGAGGACGTTCTTGCGCAGGGCGCGGATGCTCTCGGAGGCGATCACCCGCGACCCGATGGCGGCCTGCAGCCGCACCTCGAACAGTTGCCGCGGCACCACCTGCCGCAGCTTTTCCACCACCCGCCGACCGCGCGCCTGCGCGCGTTCGCGCGGCGCCACGAAGGACAGCGCGTCCACCGGCTCGCCGTTGACCAGCACCTGCACGCGCGCCAACTCGCCGCGGCGGTATCCGGCCAGCTCGTAGTCGAAAGAGGCGTAGCCGCGGGTGCGCGACTTGAGCTGGTCGAAAAAGTCGAGCAGGATCTCGGCGAGCGGCAGGTCGTAGGTGATGATGACGCGGTCGGTGGAGGAGTACTCGAGGTTGCGGAACTCGCCGCGCCGGTCCTGCGCCAGCTCCAGGCAGGGACCGACGTATGCGGCGGGCGCCATGATGGTCGCCGCCATCCACGGCTCCTCGATGTGGTCCACGTATTGGGCCTCGGGCACGGCCGCCGGATTGTCCACCTCGACCGCGACGCCGTCGGTGCGGTGGACGCGATAGACGACGCTGGGCGAGGTCGCGATCAGCGACAGGCCGTATTCGCGCTCCAGGCGCTCCTGCACGATCTCCATGTGCAGCAGGCCCAGGAACCCGCAGCGGAATCCAAACCCGAGGGCGGCGGAGGTCTCCGCTTCGTAGGTGAGGGCGGCGTCGTTGAGCTGCAGCCGCTGCAGCGCCTCGCGCAAAGGCGCGTAGTCATCGCCCTCGGCCGGGTAGAGGCCGCAGAAGACCATGGGCTTGAGGGCGCGGTAGCCCGGCAACGCTTCGGCGGCGGGGTGCGCGGCATCGGTGATGGTATCGCCGACGCGCGCCTCGCCCACGACCTTCATGCCGGCCGCGACGTAGCCGACCTCGCCCGCGGCCAGCATCTCCACCGGCTTCATGGTGAGCCCGAAGACGCCGACCTCATCCACCTCGAATTGCTTGCCGGTGGCCATCATGCGGATGCGCGCGCCGCGGCGCAGGCGTCCCTCGCGCAAGCGGACGTAGGCGATGGTGCCGCGGTAGGGATCGAAATGGGAGTCGAAGACCAGCGCGCGCAACGGCGCCTCGGGGTCGCCCTGGGGCGGGGGGATGCGGGCGATGACGGCCTCCAGCACCTCCGCGACGCCGGTGCCGTCCTTGGCGCTGGTCAGCAGCGCGGAGGCGCCGTCGAGGCCGATGACGTCCCCGAGCTCGGCGCGCACACGCTCGGGGCTGGCGTTGGGGAGGTCAATCTTGTTGATGACGGGGATGATCTCGAGGCCCACGCTGAGCGCGAGATCGGCGTTGGCCACCGTCTGTGCTTCCACCCCCTGCGCCGCATCCACCACCAGCAGCACGCCCTCGCAAGCCGCCAGGCTGCGCGAGACCTCGTAGCTGAAGTCCACATGGCCCGGGGTGTCAATGAGATTGATGACGTATTGCTGCCCGTCACGCGCGCTATAGGTCATGCGCACGGCGCTCGCCTTGATGGTGATGCCGCGCTCGCGCTCCAGGTCCATCTGGTCGAGCACCTGGTCGCGGCGCTCGCGCTCGCTGAGGGTGCCGGTGATCTCCAGCAGGCGGTCGGCGAGGGTGGACTTGCCGTGGTCAATGTGGGCGACGATGCCGAAGTTTCGTATGCGCGACTGCTGCAAACGGTTCTCTTTCATGCCCCCGGCGACGCGCCAGTCATTCCCCGGCGCGCCAGACGACGGCGGATAGTGTCGCTCACTAGGCCCAGCTCCGGTGCGCCCAAGACCCGCAAGACGACCAGGAATGCCACCGCCCCCAGCCCGATGGCCGCCACCACCTGCACCCCTGCCTGCCACACGGCGAAGCCTGCGCCGCCGGCCGCGCCCTCCGTCGCCGGGGCGACGAGAGTGAATCCGAAGTGGGGCGAGCCGAACATGGCGCCGGTGGTATTGCTCACCCACAGGCTGACCGCACCCATCACCGAAGACGCCGCCGCCACCCGCGCAAAGGAAATGGCGAGCGTGCGCAGGTCCATCGGCCCGACCTTGCGCCGCAGCAGCAGCAGCGACACCGCCAGGGTCGGCACGGTGGCGATCGAGGTCGCCAGTGCGAGCGCCCCGTAAGCGACCGGGGTCGGCTTGAGGGCGAAGGTCAACCCCACGATTAGCGCCACGTTCGCCACGCCCACCAGCGGCGGCGTCAGCGTGTCCTGCGTGGAGTAGAACCCGCGGTTGACGACCTGCAGCGCCGCGATCGCGAACAGCGCCGGCGCCCACAGGGTGAGCGCGAACGCCGAGGCGCGCGCCGCCCCCTGGTTGTAGGCGCCGCCTTGCCACAAGAGACTGATGATGGGCCCGCTCAGCACCATCAGGCCGACGCTGCACGGCACCGACAGCAGCAGTATCGCACGCAGGCTGAGGTTGAGCGTGCGTTTGAACTGGTCTGATTGACCGCTGCGGAACTGCTGCGCCAACGTGGGAAACGCCGCGGTCGAGATGGAGACGCCGAACAGGCCCAGCGGCAGGATGATGAGACGGTTGGCGTAGTGCAGGATCGTCACCCCGTTGCGGAAGAAGGAGCCGAAGAAGCCCGGCAACCACAGCAGGGCGATCTGCTGCACCGCCAGTCCCGCCATCAGCGGAAAGAAGAGGATCAGCGTGCGGCGTACCCCCGGATGACTCAGCTCCAGCGCCGGGCGAAACCGCCACCCGCGTCTCGCCAGCGCCGGCGCCTGCACCGCAACCATCAGCGCCGCCCCCGCCAGCACGCCGATACAGAGACCGACGATCCCCAGCGACGACGCCAGCAAGAGCGCGCCGGCGATGATGCCCACGTTGTACATCAACCATGCCGCCGCCGGCGCGGTGAAGTGATGATGTGATTGCAGGATCCCCCCCGCCAGCGCCGACAGGGTGGTAAAGAACACCATCGGCGCCATGATGCGGACGTAGAACACGCACTCCTCGAAGACGTGAGGCTTGAACTTGAAGCCGTAGGCGGCGACCGGAACCAGGTACGGCGCAAAGACGATGATGAGCGCCACCCCCACCCCCACCGCCAGCACCATCAGCGTAGCTAGAGTGTTGACCACGCGCCACACTTCGTCAGCCTGTTCCTGCACCAGGTAGCCGGTGACGACGGGGATCAAGGCCGCGCCCAGCGCCCCGCCCGCAAGCAGGTAGTAGAGCAGGTCGGGCACCTGAAACGCCGCCCAGAACGCATCGGTGTGAGAGGTGCTGCCGAACTGGTAGGCGATAGCCTTTTCCTTGACATACCCCAGCACACGGCTGGCGGCGGTGGCGATCATCATGATCGCCGCGCCGCGCACAACGCTCTGCTGCTTCATGGTCGCTATTATACTTGCCGCGCCGCGCGGCAGCAAGTTCCGCCGCCTCCTGGCGCGCAAAGCGGCGTGCAACCCGCGGCCGCCGCCATATCAAACCACCAAGGCGATGTGGAATAAGAACACGGAATCGAGCGCAACCGTGACGGTCGGGTGACAGTCCCACAGCCGGGGACGGCTGTGCCGTATGCGGCCGGGCCGCGGCTCCCTTATGCCCGGCTGGACGACCCGGCAGCTTGCTCCCTGGGGCCCCGCGTGGAGACGCGAATGAGAAAAGAGATCAGCGGCATCAGCGTCGCCACGGCTATCCTGCTGCTGGCAGCCGCATCTCTTCTGTGCACAAAGCTCGGCGGCCTCGACTCCGCCGCCATGAAGCTGCCGCCGGCTGCGGCCTTGTCGCTGGAGGGTCTCTTCTACGTCGGCATCATCCACATTTGGCGCCGCCGCATGTCGCCGCGTGCCTTGGGCCTGGGCGTGCCGACTCTGTTCGCCCTGCGTATGGGCATTGTCGTCGCTGCCGCAATCACCACCCGCGCGATGGGTGAATCAGCGTCGCTCAGCGCAGCGGCGATGCTGTCGCCGGCGACGGCCGTGTGGGCGACTGCGACCTGCCTCGCGGTGGCGGCCTTCTATCAGGTGCGCGGCCTCGTAGCGCCGGCTGCGAGCGCCGGCGATGGCGTCTCGGCGCGAGCGGCACCCGCCCCTGCCAAGGTGCTGTTTGAAGCGCCGCCCGTGAACCGGCATCCCGGTGCCTCCGCGGCCGCCGAGCAGCATCACGACCGGGAGCAGGACGACGCCCAGTTTCACTTGGCGGAGCCGCCACCGTCTTCCGCCCCTTCGCCGACGCCGCCATACGCACCCCCGGCGTACGTCGAGGGATGGGCGACGGTGCCGAGCTCGGTGTTGCTCCAGCAACTGCCGGCGGGAGCGAAGGTCGCCGCGGGCGCCGACGGCGGCGATTCGGTAGAAGTGCCATTGGCGCTGATCGTGTCGCGGCTGCGCGAGGGCGAGGTGCGCATTCCGGTGGGCGAGCTCGACGGCGTCATCTCGCTGCCGGCGGGGGGCCCTGCAGCCGAGACCAGTGTCGAGCTGCCGCTGGAGCTGGTGGTTCCGCAAGTGCCGGATGAAGTGCTGGAGCTGCGGGAAACCCCGCCGCCATGGCTGGCGGTGGAAGCGGAACTGGAGGACATATTCTTCGCCAAGGTCTAGGGGCGGCACCGAGAGCGGCGCGCGGATCGCGCCCGCGAGGCCGGTCGGAGTTGGGATAGTGGCCTCCATCAACTATGCGCTAAAAGAGATCTCCTGCAAGATCGTGTATTACGGCCCGGGGATGTGCGGGAAGACGACCAACCTGCAGTACATTCACCAGCGCACGGTCGCGGACCGCCGCGGCAATCTGGTGTCGCTGGCGACCCCGGGAGAGCGCACGCTGTTTTTCGATTTCCTGCCGCTGGAGGCGCCGAGCCTGCACGGGTTCGAGACCAAGTTTCAGGTTTACACCGTGCCGGGCCAGGTGATGTACAACTCGACGCGCAAGCTGGTGCTGCGGGGGGTAGATGGCATCATCTTCGTCGCCGACTCGCAGTGGGAGAAGATGCGCGAGAACGTCGAGAGCTTCCGCAACATGCAGGAGAATATGGCGAGCTACTCCTTCAGCCTCGACACCACCCCTTACGTCATGCAGTACAACAAACGGGACCTGCCCAGCATCGCGCCGGTGAGGTTCATGCAGTATCTGCTAAACCCGCGGCAAGTGCCGTGCTTCGAGGCGGTGGCGACCGGGGGCGATGGCGTGTTCGAGAGCCTCAACGCGGTGTGCCGGCTGGTGCTCGCGAACCTGCGCGCCAAGCAGCAACGAGGCTCGCTGTGACGGCACTCGCGGCGGCCGCGCTTGACTGGTTGGCGACTTGCGCCCAAACATGGAATAAGTAATACGACGTTCGGGTGGGGGCTTGACAATCGAATATGGGATTTCGGGCGCTGACAAGGGCAAACCCTTCGCGAGGAGGGGACGCAAAGCCACGGGACTCACGCAGTCAGCCGGGCTGCCAAAAGACGAAATCCCCGCGCCCCGAGCATTCGGGGTGGCAGATGGGGAGCCGTCCGCAGGCAGTCTTGCTGTGACGGCTCCCGCTTTGTCCGTGCCTGGAGACCCCCGGTCGGCGTCGAGCACGAAGGGCGCGCCGCTGCCGCCGGACCGCCTCGTGCTTCGCCGCGAAGTCGCTACTTCGCAGAGCAGCAGGGGTAACGCGCTGTGGCGCTGTACGGCACTTTCGACGAGTTCAGCTTCGCAGAGATACTGCAGATGCTCAATCTGAGCCACAAGAGCGGCACCTTGACCACGCGCCAGGGCAGCCAGCACGCGGTGGTACACCTGCGCGACGGACAGGTGGTGGACGCGACCTACGAAGGCCACAGCGGCGCCGAGGTCATCTATCGCCTGCTGGGCTGGCGCGAGGGTGAGTTCGAGTTCGGCCGTACCCTGCGCCCGGTGACGCGCAGCGTGCACGACTCGACCGAGGGCCTGATCATGGAGGGCATGCGCCGCCTTGACGAGTGGCAGCAGATCGAACGTGAGTTCACCGATCTCAACGTCGTGCTGCGGCTCCGCAGCGGCCAAGCGGCGGAGCGCTACGAGGGCCTGGAGGAGGACGCCCGCACCATCCTCAAGCTGGTGGATGCACGCCGCAACGTGGCGCAGATCATCCGTGAGAGCGGGCTCGAGCCGGTGCATGCGATTCTCCTTATAACCGAACTCATAAGCCACGACCTGGTCGAGAGGTGGGGCTCGGCGGCGGTCAGCACGCGGGATCAGGTCGCACATGTCGAGTCGAAGTCGCTCGCGCCCAGCCTCGGCATCGGCAGTTATTTCAACCCTCGTCCGCCGGCGCGGGCGCTGGAGCCGGAGCTGGCGCCCGAACCGTCAGAGACAGGAGCAGACGGATCATGAGCATGTTCTCGAAGCTTTGTGGCGACGCCGAGGTCATCGGCCTAGATGTCGGCAGCCACACCATCAAGGTCGTGCAGTTGGACGACGAGCGCGGCGGGCTGGTGTTGCGCAAGGCGGGCAGCCGACCGACCCCGCCCGAGACCGTCAAGGGCGGCGTGATCGCCGACACCACCGCCGTCGCCCAGGCGATTTCGTCGTTGCTGAGCGCGCTCGAAATCAACGCCACCCAGGTGGTGGCGGGGGTGGCCGGGCCGACGGTAGTGGTGCGCCAGGTGCAGATGCCGGCGATGTCGGAGCGCCAACTGCGCAAGTCCATCCAGTGGGAGGCGCGCAGCTACGTCTCGTTCCCGGTGGAGGACAGTGTGCTCGAGTTCCAGGTGCTGGGGCAGCGCGAGGGCGGCCAGCTCGACGTCATGCTGGTGGCGACGCCGCGCGACATGGTGGACACGCGGGTGGAGGCGATCGAGCGCGCGGGGCTGGAGCCGGTCGCGATCGAGCTCGAGCCCTTCGCCACCATGCGCAGCGTGCTCGAGTTCGCGGGTGCCCCGCCCTTCGAGCAGGAGACGATCGCGCTGGTTAACATCGGCGCGTCATTCACTGAAATCAACATCGTCAAGGATCGCCGCTTCGTGCTCACCCGCACCATCCCCATCGCCGGCAACGGCATGACCGACGCCATCGCGTCGGCTCTCGCCATGGACAACGACAAGGCGAACGCCCTCAAGGAAACGGCGATGCAAGTGGTGTGCGGCGAGGAGGAGCGCGCGACCCTCGATCCCTTCGCGCAACAGGCGAGCCGCGCGGTGGAGCCCCTGCTGGATGAGTTGATCCGCGAGATTCGCCGCTCGCTCGCCTACTACGACTACCAGCAGCAGAGCCCCACCGACGGTGATGACCCTCAGCGCGTGCCGGGCGTCAACCGCATCATCGTCTCCGGCGGTTCCGCCAAGATGGCGGGACTGCCGGCCTATTTCCAGGCGCAGCTCGGGGTGCCGGTCGAGGTCGCGCAGGTCCTCGCCAACGGGCGCATCCAGACGCCGGGGCTGAGCCAGGAGTACCTCGACGAGCACTCCCCGACGCTGGTGGTCGCCACCGGCCTCGCGCTGCGGGAAATCATGCTCGGCGGCAAGCTCAATGTCAAAGCAGGTGAAGCCCGATGATGAACATCAACCTGATCGCGGAGCGCAGGGCGCAACGACAGCGCAGCGCCAGGATGCTGCGCGTCGGCGGCTACACGGTGTTGAGCCTGTTGGTGGCCATCGCTGTCATGTACACCTACTTCAGCATCGCCGTCAACATCGTGGGGGGCGAGATCGTGGAGTACGACGCCAAGCTTGGCGACCCCGCGTTCACGTCAAAGCTCGAGCGCATCGCCTACCTGGAACAGCGCTGCGCCGCGCTGGCGCCGCAGGTCGAGCTGCTGCAGAGCGTGCAAGACAGCCACCAGGCATGGATCGCCGTGCTGGACGACCTCAGCCGCTGCCTCCCCGACAACGCGTGGCTGACCAACATGCAGTCGCGGCGTGACCAGACCGGCCAGTCGCTGTCAATCACCGGCTCCGCCCTATCACAGCGCGCGGTGGGCGATTTCATGCTCAACCTCAAGCAGGCGGGGTGGTGTGGCGACCCGGCGCTCAGCTTCACCCAAACGGTGGGGTTACTGGGGCACGAAATCGTCAACTTCGACGTTACCGCGCCGGTGAAGAAGCCCATAGGGAGTGAACTGAGATGAAGCTAGCCCAGCGCAAAGCAGCCTTCACGGCGTTGATCCTGGCCGCCGGCGTCCTGCTGTGCGGCGGGCTCCTGCTCTACCAGAGCAAGGCCACCAAGCTGCGCAGCCTGAACCAGACGCGCAACCGCAAGCTCGAAGAGCTGCGCGGGCTGCAGGCCAAGCTTGCGAGCAGACCGGTGCTGGAGCGCAAGTACGAGGACCTCCAGGCGCGCCTGGCGGTGCTGGAGCCGACGCTCGCCACCTACGCCTATATCCCGACCTTCTTGCGCCAGATCGAGCAGCTGGCCCGTGACACCGACAACAAGGTGTCGGGGGTGAAGCCGCTGCCCCTGATCGCCCAGACGCCGGCCGCCCCGCCCGCCGACGGGGAGGGCGCAGGCGATCAGGGCGCCAAGCCGCAGGCGGCCGGCCCGCCCGCGGCGCAGGAGCTCTACGACCGCGTGCCCATCGAGTTCAGCCTCGAGGGCGACTACTGGCGGACGGCGGAGTTCATCCGCCGCTTGAGCAAGTTCCCGAAGATGCTGGCGATTGATGACCTTTCGCTGACCCCCACGGGGCAACCGGAAGGACTCAAGGCGCCCGACCTGCGCGTGAAGATGACGCTGCTCGCCCTCATCCAGAAAGGGGAAGAGAAATGGACAAGCGACGCAAAGAACTCCTCTTCCTAGCGGCCGGCCTCGCGGTGCTGATGATAGCCCTCTATCTCACATTCAGGCCCGGCACTCCGCCCGCGCAGGCCAAGACCGAGGTATCGGCGTCGGTATCGGCAGTCGCGCCGGCGCCCGCGGCGCCCCCGGCGCCCGCGGTGCAGGTGCAGGTCGCGGCGCCCGTCCCCATGAGCGAGGGCGGCACCACCGCCGGGCGCAATCCGTTCACGCCGGTGGTCGCGATGGTTCGCGCGGCGACCCCGACCGGATCGCCCCCACCGGTGAACACGGCGGCGCCGCTGCTGCCGCTCCCGCCGATACGCCCGATGTCGCTCGAACTGTTTGGCAGCGCGCCGGGGAGCGGCGACGTCACCGCCGGGATCATCACTCCGGGGGAACCGGGGCAAGCGGTGAAACCCACGCTGCAGCTGACCGGGATCATCTATGGCGATCCCTCCGTCGCTATCCTGCGCAAGGGGGAGAAGCGTTACTTCGTGCGGCCCGGCGATCCCGTCGGCAGCCGCTATGTCGTGCAGTCCATTTCGCACCGGCGAGTGGTCCTCGCAGACGTAGGGACCCCCCATGGGACGCCCCTACAGCTCGACCTGACAGGGAGGTTGTAAGGCTATGACCCGCAATCCAGTTGTCGCAACCCACCGGCGCAGACGACAGTGCCAGGCTTGGCTATGTTTGGCCGTCGCCGTGATGCTGGTAGTGCCGTTCGCCGGTCCCAGCGGGGCCGCCCCGAGCGGCCCCCGCCTCAGCCTCGATTTCGTCGCCACCGACATGGTGGACGTGATCAAGGCGCTGTCCGCCCAAAGCGGGGCCAACATCGCCGCCAGCAGCAAAGTCTCGGGCCAGGTCACCGTGCGCCTGACCGACGTGACCGTGGAGGAGGCGCTCGCGGTCGTGACCAAGCTCAACGGCCTCGACTACGCGCTCATGGGCAACACCTATGTCGTGGGCACCCCCGACGAGGTTAAGGCGATGGTCGCCCAGCCGCCCGCGCCTGATGTGCCCATAACGCGGGTGGTCGCCCTCAAGTACCTGCCGGCGGCGGACGCCATCGCGCTGCTGGCCCAGGCTGAGCCCGAGCTCAAGGCGGCGGCCAGCCCGACCGGCGGACTCATCCTGACCGCGACGCCGCCGGTGCTCGATCGTTCGGCCGCCTTGCTGGCCGGGGTTGACGTCGCGCCCGCGGTGGGCGTGGCGGAACGCGCCATCTACACCGTGAGGTACGCGGATCCGATGGAGCTGATCGCCACCCTCAAGGCGGTCTTCCCCGATCTCACGATCACAGCCGCGCCGCGCTCCGCGACCCCGGTAGTGACGCCGGGCACCAGCGGCGGCGCGCTCGCAGGCGGGCTGGCGGCGCTGGCCGCGCCCCAGTTGTCCGCCACCGCCCAGACCCCAAGCTCCGGCACCGGCGCCGCCGGCGGCCCCGAGATGTCACCGGTGACCAAGCTCGTCTTGAGCGGCGGCCCGGCGACCCTGAGTCGGGCGCTGCAGATGTGCAAGGATCTCGACACCCAGTCCCAGCAGGTCAAGATCACCGCCACCATCACCGAGGTGCGCAGCGATGTCGAAAGCCGCCTGGGCATCAACTGGTCTGACCTTGCCGGTAAGGCGGGGATCGTCCTCGGCGAGAGCTCGCCCGCGGAAACGGATCCTGGCCTCGCCGCTGCCACCATCGCGCCCCACGACCTAAAGGTTGGCAAGATCGTGCGCTCCCACCTCAGCATCGCGGGCGCCATCAGCGCCCTGGTGACCGAGGGCAAGGCGCGCATCATGGCCAACCCCAGCATCATCCTGCTCGACGGCCGTCAGGCGACCATCCACGCCGGGGAGAAGATCTTCTACCCCCAGGTCATCGGCTATACGCCGCTGGGCGGCCAGATCGTCCAGGCGACCGAGATCAACATCGGCGTCACCCTCATGGTCAAGCCCAAGGTCGGCCCCGAGGGCGACATTACGCTGACGCTGGTGCCGACCATCAGCTCCATCACCAACAGCGTATTCGCGGGTTATCCGACCATTACCGAGCGCTCGATCGTAACCACGGTCTGCGTGCGCAGCGGCCAGACGCTGGCGATCGGCGGTCTGCTGCGCGACGACGAGACGATCACCATCAACAAGGTGCCGGTGTTGGGCGACATCCCGATTATCGGCGACCTGCTGTTCAAGTCCAAGGTCAAGCACCCGTTCCGCTCAGAGGTGGTGATCATTATCACCCCCGAGATCGTCAAGGACGAAGCTGGGGGTTAGCCACCCCCGCCGGCTGTGCCAGGACCTTCGGGGGTCGCGCGGGCTCGGCGCTCGACCCCCGTTTGCTCGCCGCGACCGGTGCGCGGGAGGCCTGCGGTGGCTAGGGCCTTGCCCGCCACGGCGGCCTTTGGCCTAGCCGCCGGCGCGGTTAGCCGCTCCGCAAGGCGGCAGGCGGCGGACGGCCAAGGAACCTGCGGGGCTTCAGGGTAAGCGACAGGATGGAATCACAGCACAGATTTGTGGCCGAACTGGTACGGGAGGTGGTGAATCTCACCGACGAGCAGCTACGCCAGGCGACGGAGATCCAGAGGGAGACCAAGGAGCCACTGCCCCACATCCTGGTCAACATGGGCCTGGTCAACGAGAAAGACAAGGCCAAGCTCCTGGGCAAGCAGTGGGGCATTCCGTTCGTTGACCTGGCGGAGAGGCAAGTTGACAAAGAGCTGACCAAGCTCATCCCGCGGCACCTGCTGGCGCGCCTGCGGGCGCTGCCGCTGGAGCAGAACGGGCGCAAGCTGGTGGTGGCGATGGTGAACCCGCTGGACATCTTCGCCATTGACCAATTGCGACTGGTGACGGGGCTGGAGATCGAGCCGGTGATCGCCGCCGAGGACGACCTCAACGGCGCGCTGAGCCAAGCGCAGGCGGTGAGCGAGGAGATCGGCGCGGCGATCAAGCAGGTGGCGGACGAGCTCCAGGGCGACGTCGGCGAGATCACCTTCGAGGATAAGTCGCAGGAAGAGGAGCTGACGGTAGATCAGCTCAAGGAGCTGACCGAGGACGCGCCGGTGGTGCGCCTGGTGAACCTGATCGTGCGCCAGGCGCTGCGGGACGCGGCCAGCGACATCCACATCCAGCCGGAGGCGAACCGGGTGCGGGTGCGCTATCGCATAGACGGGATTCTGCACGACAAGATGGTGGTGCCCAAGCAGGTGCAGCCGGCGCTGGTGTCGCGGGTCAAGGTGATGGCGGACATGGACATCGCGGAGAAGCGGGCGCCCCAGGACGGCCGCATTTCATTGCTGGTGAATAAGCGGGAGTACGATTTCCGCATCTCGACCTTCCCCGGGGTGTTCGGGGAGAAGGTGGTGATGCGCGTTCTCGACAAGCGCGGGGTGCAGGTCAACCTCAACAAGCTGGGCATCCCCGCCAGCATGATGGACGACTTCGACAACCTGATCAACCGCAGCTACGGCATCATCGTCGTCACCGGCCCCACCGGCAGCGGCAAGTCCACCACTCTCTACTCGGTGCTCAACAAGATCAATAGCCCCGAGAAGAACATCATGACCATCGAGGACCCGGTGGAGTATCAGCTCCCCGGGTTGACCCAAGGCCAGGTCAACGTGCGGGCCGGCGTCACCTTCGCCTTGGCGCTGCGGACGATGCTGCGTCAGGACCCGGACGTGCTGCTGGTGGGCGAGATGCGCGACGCCGAGACGGCGCTGATCGCGGTGGAGGCGGCGCTGACGGGGCACCTGGTGCTGTCCACGCTGCACACCAATGACGCGCCGAGCGCGGTGACGCGCATGTTGGAGATGGGGCTGGAGCCGTTCCTCATCGCGTCGTCGGTGATCGCGGTGCTGGCGCAGCGGTTGGTGCGGGTGATCTGCCCGCACTGCAAGGAGGCGTACACCCCGCCGGTGGACGCCTTTCGCCGTCTGAACCTGGCGATGGACCTGGATGCGGTTACCTTCTACCGCGGCCGCGGCTGCGAGCGCTGCATGCACAGCGGCTACCGCGGCCGCATCGGGGTCTTCGAGTTGATGGCGATCAACGACAGCATTCGCGAGCTGGTGCTGAAGAAGGCGGCGGCGCACACCGTCCGCCAGGAGGCGCTGGAATCGGGCATGATAACGCTGCGCCAGGACGCGATGCAGAAGATCCTGGAGGGCATCACCACCATGGAAGAAGCTTTGCGGGTGATCTACGCCTAAGATCGCGCGGAGGTGCGCTGACGATGCCGGCACTGATCGAGAACGTCATGATGCACGAGTTGCTCGAAGAGGCGACCAAACGCCGGGCCTCGGATATCCACATCACGGCCGGGATCCCGCCGCTGCTGCGGGTGGACGGGCGTTTGCAGCCGCTCGATTACGAGCCGCTATCGCCCAACGAGTGCCAGCGCCTGGTGTACGATATCCTGACCGATCGCCAGATTAGCGAATTCGAGAACCGCCACGAGCTCGATCTCTCTTACGGCGTGAGCAGCCTGGGGCGTTTTCGCGTCAACGTTTACATGCAGCGCGGGGCGGTCGGGGCGGCGCTGCGGCTGATCCCCAGCACCATCCCGGATACCGATCAACTCAACCTGCCGGCGGCGGTGCTCAACGAGTTGTCACAGCGCACGGCCGGTCTCATCCTAGTCACCGGCCCGACCGGCTGCGGCAAGTCCACCACCTTGGCCTGCATGATCAACTACATCAACCGCACGCGCGAGTGCCACATCATGACGCTCGAGGACCCCATCGAGTACCTGCACCGCCACCGCCGCGCCATGGTCAACCAGCGCGAGCTCGGCGCCGACACCTTCAACTTGACCGACGCGCTGCGCTCGGTGCTGCGCGAGGACCCGGATGTGGTGCTGGTCGGCGAGATGCGGGACCTGGACACCATCCAGGCGGCGCTCACCATCGCCGAGACCGGACACCTGGTGCTGGCGACGCTGCACACGCGCAACGCGCCGCAGGCGATTGACCGCGTGATTGACGTCTTTCCTCCGCACCAGCAAGAGCAGGTGCGGGTGCTGCTGGCCAACACCCTGGAGGCGATCGTCGCGCAGCAACTGCTGACCAAGTACGGCGGCCAGGGGCGGGTGCCGGCGGTGGAGATGCTGATCGTCAATTCCGCGGTGCGAAACCTCATCCGCGAGGGCAAGACGCACCAGATCTACTCGATGATGGAGACCGGCGCCGACCAAGGCATGGTGACCATGGACAAGGCGCTGGCCAACCTCTGCCGGCGCGGCCTGGTGTCCCATGACGAGGCGAGCTCACGGGCGATGGATGTTGACAACTTCAACCGTTGGATGCGGGGCATGTAGGCGGCCGCTTGCCGGCCGCCGGCGACCCCGGGGAGCGTACGAACGCACGGAGGGAGACAATGCCTGTCTTCAGATACAACGCGATGGACTCCATCGGCCGCACCACCACCGGCACGCTGGAGGCGGAGAACATGGATACGGTGCGCAACAAGCTCGCCGAACTGCGCTACCATGTCCTGAGCATCGCCGAGACGCGCCAGCGCCGCGGCTTCGTGGAGTGGTTCAACAGCCTGCAGCGGGTTAAGCTGCGCGAGCTGGTGCTGTTCAGTCGCCAGTTCGCGACCATGATCGACGCCGGGCTGAGCGTGGTCAAGTGCCTCGACATCCTGCAGCAGCAGTGCAAGGACCCCAAGCTCAAGGATGTCATCGGCCAGACCAAGCACGACGTCGCCTCGGGAGCCAGCCTCACCGACGCCATCGGCAAGCACCCGCGGGTGTTCTCCGGCCTCTACGTCAACATGATTCGCTCTGCCGAGGCGGGCGGCATTCTGGACAAGGTGCTCGACCGCCTCGCCACCTTCCTTGAGAAAGAGCAGGAGGTGCGCGGCAAGATCAAATCGGCGATGATGTATCCGTCGGTGGTGCTGCTGTTCGCCGGCTTCATGCTGCTGGCGCTGCTCCTGTTCGTGCTGCCCAAGTTCAAGACCATCTTCGAGAGCATGAACCTCAAGCTGCCGTTCGCCACGCGCGCGCTGCTGGGCTTATCCAGCTTCATGACCGACTACTGGTACGTGATGCTGGCGCTGGTGGTCGGGGGCATCGTCGCCTTCAACCTCTATGCCCGCACCGAGCGCGGCCACTACCAGGTTGATCTGATCAAGCTCAAGCTTCCGGTCGTCGGCGACCTCGCCATGAAGACCGCCATCTCGCGTTTCGCTCGCACCTTCGGCACCCTCATCGCCAGCGGCGTGCCGGTGCTGCGTGCGCTCGAGATCGTGGCCGAGACCGCAGGCAACGTGGTCATCGCGCAAACCATCGGCGAGACCCGCACCAGCGTCAAGGAAGGCGAGAAGATCTCGACGCCCCTGATGGGCAGCAAGATCTTCCCGGTGATGGTGGTGCAGATGATCGGCGTCGGCGAGGAGACCGGCCGTCTGGACTCGATGCTGGTCAAGGTCTCGGACTTCTACGACCAGGAAGTTGACGCCACGCTCAAGGGCTTGACCTCGCTCATCGAGCCGATCATGATCGTCGGCCTGGGGGCGATTGTGGGCTTCATCGCGGTCTCGGTGATCTCGCCCATCTACCAGCTGGTGGGCTCGATCCAATAGGCCGCCGATCTTGCTCGTGCGGCCCGCGTCTCATCGCCGGCGCGGGCGCCCGGTGCGCATGGCAATGGAACTGACTGCGACCACTCGCGCAGCAGGGAAAGCGCGAGCACGCAGAGAAGAGGCTAAGTCAATGGCGAAGACAGGTGGAGCGCTCAAGCCCACCCGCCGTAAAGCCACAGCGAAGACGCCGGTCGCCGACGCTCGCACGGCCGTTCGGGGGCCGGCCCCCGCCGCCGGGCGACGGCGCACCGACCGGAACCGGCGACAGCCGCCAATGATGGGTGCCCCTGAACGCGAAACCGACGGTTTGCAGCAGCTTTTCCGTCGCTACGCTGAGACCAAGGACCAGCGCCTGCGCGAGGATATCATCGCCCAGCATATCTACCTGGTGCAGGCGGTCGCGAAGAAGTTCGCCGGCATGAGCGAGCCCTATGAGGACCTGGTGCAGGAAGGCACTATGGGGCTGCTCAACGCGGTGGACATGTACGACGTCGAGCGGGGCATCAAGTTCTCCACCTACGCCACCCACCTCGTCACCGGCCACATCCGCCACTACCTGCGCGACCGCGGGCGCATCATCCGCCAGCCGGCGTGGGTGCAGGAGCTGAGCGGCAGGATCACCAAGACCTCCGACGCCCTGCGCCACGAGCTCAAGCGCGAGCCCACGGTGGAGGAGATCGCCCAGCGCCTCGACATGGAGCCGGCCGGAGTGGAGGAGATCCTGCGCGCCCGCGAGCGCGCGCGCGTCGCATCGTTGGACGCGCCCGCCGCGGGCGACGACGAGTACGCGGGCCCCGTGGTGGATATCGACAAGATCCGCAGCAGCCGCTACACAACCCTCCAGCTCCCCATCGAAGATAAGATCCTGCTCCAGGAGGCGACGCATAAGCTCAAGGAGTTGGAGCGCAAGGTCGTTCGCTACTTCTTCTACCACGACCTCAATCAGACCGAGATCGCGCGGCGCATGGGCATCTCCGTCAACTACGCCTCCTATCTCCTGCGGGGGGCCCTCAAAAAGCTGCGCGCCACCTTCGAGAGCCAATCGCGGATGCCGGTTGACTTCACCGAGGAGGTGCCGCCACCTCGCCCGGCCTCGGCTGCGGAAGCCAAGGGCGGGCACGGCGCGGACGCCTACGCGTCGCTCTCCGCCGCCGATTCCGCGACCGGGCTCGCCTGCGCCGCGTATTTCGACGAGCGCGTGCGCCAGGAGGTCGAGCGCTCCAAGCGCTACCCCCAGAGCTTCGCGGTGGTCGTGCTGGAGCTTCCGGAAGCTGCGGCCCGGCCGCCGCTGTGCGCGGCCCTAGCCGACGCCTTGCGCCATTCGGTGCGCCAGGTGGATGTGCTCGCGCGCTACGAGCGCACCTCCTTCGCGCTTCTGCTTCCGCATACCGGGCGCGAGGCGCGGGTGCTGAGTGAGCGCCTGGTGACAGCGGTGCCCAAGGCCGCAGCACAGCAGTGCAACGCGAGCGACCTCGGCGGCGACCCGTTGCGAGTCACGGTCGGCTACGCCGTCTATCCCACCGACGGACGCTCCGCCGAACATCTGATCGTAGGCGCCAGGCGCGCTGCCAAGGAAGCTGCCGCATCGGGCGACACCGCAGTGGTACGGTCGTCACCGCGGCGCCGTCGCCCCGCCACCGGGTAAGCTGCGTCTTCCCGACGGCGCCCCCATCAGTCGCAGAACCCCCTGCCGCCATGCGCGCTCACTGAGCGCACGAGATAATCGCCTACTACCGCGCCCCCGGCATACGCTTGCGAGCCGGCAAGCGAGCGCCCGCAACGAGGCATCTCAAAGCACGCAGGCATTGTGGAATAATTAAACCAGAGTTGGATGCTGAGACGTGGATTCCAGCATCCGGCTCCCAGGCACAGCTTGCCGAGAGTTGCTCCCCACAAGGAGGTGAGTGCGAGAGATGATGAGCAGAATGGTCAGGAAGAACAGCCGAGGTTTCACCTTGATCGAAATGCTGATCGTGATCGTCGTGATCAGCATTCTGGCGATGATCGTGATCCCGCGGCTGCTGGGTGCGGGTAGGAAGGCCAAGGAATCGGCCCTGCGCGGGGACTTGCAGCAGCTTCGCAACTCGATTCAGCAGTTCGAGGCCGACTGCGGTGACTACCCCGCTGCGCTAACACAGCTGATGACTGCTCCGGCCGCGGGCTCCACCGGCGGTGGCGGTATCGCCCTGGACGTCGGCGCCTGGAAGGGCCCGTACATGCGTACGCCTGACGGGAACCTGCCCAAGGACCCGTTCACCCAAGCCGCCGACTGGACCTACACGGCGGCCACCGGTGACGTCCACAGCGTCTCGACCTTGACCGCGCTCGATAGCACGTCGTACAGCGCGTGGTAAACTGACACCGAGACTGTGCGGGGGAATGGGCGGCCCGCCGCCGCCCTCCCCCCAACCAGTCGGATGGGGGACGCGAACCACCAAGGCCCAAAGGCACGCCGCGCCTCGTGACCCCGCCGCCCCGCAGTGCCTTTGCGCGTTGGCGGGAAGCCTCCCGCCCGCCGCCCGGACCGCCGCCCCGCCACAGGCGGGTAAGCCTCGACTGCCCTCGTGGTGACCGGACGAGGAGTGGACGCACATGGCCAACCACAGGTCTGCGCCGCGCCCGCAGGCGGCGCTCGGCTTCACCCTGATCGAGCTGCTGGTCACGGTGGTGTTACTGGCGATCGGGTTGGTGGCGCTCAGCTCGTTGTTCGTGGTCGGCATCATCTCCGACATGAAGGCCGAGCGCACCCAGGTCGCAACCAACCGCGTCCGCCAGGAGCTGGAGCGCCTGCGCAGCGCCGGCTACAGCGGCGCCCTCATCCACAGCGAGGTCTTCCGGGCCGCGGACGGCTACAGCATCGTCGAGCAAAACGCGGACCTCACCGGCTGCGTCTCCTTCAGCGAAGCTTCGTTGCCGGCGAACGCGGGCGCGGTGGACATTCGCTACTACGACTCCGGGGCCGGCATTTACCCCAACCTCAAGCGCGTCTCGGTGACCCTGTCGTGGGGCGGCGGACGGCGCACCCAGGGGGCGGTGCGCGCCACCACCCTGCTCGCCAACCGACCATGAGGAGCGCTGGAGATAGGACCGTCATGACATATCGCCAACGCGCGCGCCGCCGTGCCGCCTGCCAGGGCGGCTTCACCCTGCCCGAGGTGCTGACGGTGGCCGTCGTCTTTGCGATCATTGTCGTCTCGGTCTCGACCATCTACATGGCGGCGCTGCGCGCGTACCGGCGTGGCGAGCCCGCCAACTCGGCGGAGCGCAAGGCGTCGTGGGCGGTCGCCCGCATGATGCCCGACTTTCAGCAGGCGATCGCCGTCATCCCCGCCGCCCCGCCGAACGAGGCCACCGCAGTGGCGGTGCGCGTTCCGGACAAGGTGTGGAACGCCGCCGACCAGATTCACTATAACCACGTCGCTCTCACCGGCGGCGGCGATCTCCACTTGCTGCCCGGCGACTTCGTCTACTACTACCGCGGCAATGACGCCGGCGCCATGGACGCAGCCGGCGCCAACCTCTGGCGCGCGGTGACGCACGCCGACGGCAGCGCCGGCAAGAAGATTCTGATCGCCGATAACCTGATTGATAACCCTGCGCAAGGCGGTTCACCCAAGCCGATGTTTATCTACTGGCCGGATGTCGTACGACTGCGGTCGGTGGAAATCACGGTGACGGTGCGGGAGCGTGCCGGCGCCGAGGTCGCCGACTCGACGATGGTGAGCGAAGTATGCTTGCGCAATCATTAGCGACGATAGCTGTGCCGCCTCAGCCATCTCTCGCTGAGTCTCCGAAGGAGATGAGGTCAAAGGCGATGGGTAGCAAACTCAACCGGCTGCGCGGCGAGCGCGGCGCGACCTTTGTCATGGCCATCGTCGGCCTGGTGGTGATGCTGATTCTGGGCACCTCCTTCGTCGGCCGCACCATCAACGCCCTCTATCACGCCAAGAACGCGCGCAACGACCTAGCCGCCTTGCAGTTGGCGGAGTCGGGCGTGGACATGGTCATCTGCATGTTATACGAAGACTACGGCAACATCTCCACCCAGTTGCAGGGCTCGGGGCAATACGACGCCACCTTCAGCTTGCCCCGCGGCACTTGTGATGTGCGGGTGTGGTCGCCCTACGACGGCGTCGCGGACACCTTGCTCATCCGCAGCACCGGCGTCACCGACACCAACGCCGACGCCCAGGTGCGGGTCATCGCGCAGTCCATGACCGACGTCACCCGCGTCTTCCGCGGCGCCATCTTCTCCGACAGCCCCTTGACCCTCAACGGCGCGGGCTCGGTGCTGCCCGACGCCGACGGCAACGGCGGCGACATCTACGCCAACGGCGACATCACCTTCAACGGTACCTCCTTCACCATGTCCAACACCGCCCACCTTTACACCACCGGCGCCACCAACTGGGTGCCGCCCCAGGTTCCGGGCACCAACGTGTACCGCGGCATCGCCCCGATCCCCATGCCCGTCATTGACCTGGAGTGGTACCGCACTCACGCCACCACCATCGTCAACGGCAACCTCAACCTCAACGGCGGGGACTTCAACCTCGACGGCATCACCTACGTCACCGGCGACGTCAAGCTCGCCGGCAGCTACCGCGGACGCGGGATCATCGTCGCCGCCGGCAAGATCCGCATCACCGGCAACGTCAGCGCCGTCACCGGCGAGGCGGGGGCGCAGGACTACGCGCTGGTGCTGATGAGCCCGCGCGCGGTCACCATCAGCGGCAACACCACGGTCGAGGGCCTGGTCTACGCGCACAATGTGGACGCCCAGATCACCCTTAGCGGCAACCCCTGCATCAAGGGGGCAATCTGCGCCGACGTGGTGACTACCAACGGCTCGATCACCGTCGAGTATGACGACGTGTGGAGCGGCCTGCCCCTGCCGGGCCGCGACAAGACCCAATACCAACAGGTGTCTTGGCAGCGCGTGGACTGAGGCGGGGCGCGGGGGCCGGGCTCGACGCCCTCGGCGCGCGACCGGGCCAGGAGTGAAAACCATGACCTCGCAAAAAGACGAACCGTCGTTGACCCCGCCGGCCGACTTCACGGTGCAGCCGCTGCCCGCCGACGACGACGTCGTGACCGGCGGGCTCTCGTCGGAGGTGCGCAAGAAGCTGGCGAATCAGCGCCTGGGTGACATCCTGCTCGCCGCCCAGCTCATCGACCAGGAGCAACTGGCGCGCGCGCTCGAGCTGCAGCCCAAGTGCCGCAAGAAGCTGGGCCAGATTCTAATCGAGATGGGGGCGGTGAGCGCGGAGGCGCTGAGCTTCGCCCTCTCGCTGCAGCTCGGTTTGCCTCACGTCGCGCTCGAGGACCTGAGCGTGGATCCGACCGTCTTGCGCGCCATTCCGGAGGAGCTCGCGCGGCGCTACGGGGTTTTTCCCATTCGTCGCGAGCAGAACGTGATCACGCTCGCCATTTCCGATCCCTTCGACATCGAAGCGGTGGATCGCATTCGCGCCGCCACCGGCTTGGTGGTTCGCGAAGTGATCGCTCCCAGCGACGCCATCAACAAGGCGATCGAGGCCCACTACGGTTCGAGCCAGCTCAGCAACATCGTGGAGCGCATCTCGGCCGAGACCACCTCCTACGCCACGGTCGAGCAGGAGTTCCACGACCTGCAGAACCTGAGCTCCGAGACCTCCATCGTCACCTTCGTCAACCGCTTTCTGTCGCAGGCGATCGAGCACAAGGCGAGCGACATCCACATCGTCCCCGAGCCCAATCGCGTCCAGCTCTACTACCGGATTGACGGCGTGCTGCAGCACCAGGTGGACATCTCGCGCGAGGCGCTGGCGGCGTTGGTCTCGCGCATCAAGATCCTGGGCGACATGGACATCACCGAGCACCGTCTGCCCCAAGACGGTCGCGCGCGCCTCAAGGCCGGCAACCGCTTATGCGACCTGCGCATCTCGACCATCCCCACCGTCACCGGCGAGAGCGTCGCCATCCGCGTGCTCGACAAGTCCATGTCGGTGCAGCGGTTGGACGCGCTCGGTTTTACCGCCGCCGACCTCGAGGCCTACCGCGCGGTGATGAAGAAGCCCCACGGCATGGTGCTGGTGACCGGCCCCACCGGCGCCGGGAAGTCAACCACCCTCTACGCGACCCTGCTCGAGCTCAAGGAGGAGGTGCCGCGCCAACACATCATCACGGTCGAGGATCCGGTCGAGTACGAAACCTCCCAGATCAACCAGATCCAGGTCAAGCCCAAGATCGGCTTCACCTTCGCCAGCGCCCTGCGCTACATCGTGCGCCACGACCCCGACATCATCATGGTGGGCGAGATCCGCGACGCCGAGACCGCCAAGCTGGGCGTGCAGGCGGCGCTGACCGGACACCGCGTGTTGAGCTCCTTCCACACCAATGACGCGGCGGGCGCCCTCACGCGGTTGATTGACATGGAGATCGAGCCCTACCTGGTGGCGTCATCCGTGCTGGCAGTGCTGGCGCAGCGGCTGGTGCGTCGCGTGTGCACGCACTGCCGGGAAGCGTTCGAGCCCGCGCCGGCGGTGGCGCGCACCTTCAGCGCCAACGGCGCCCCGGTCGAGACGCTGTACCGGGGCCGCGGCTGCCGGCGCTGCACCGACACCGGCTACAGCGGACGGGTCGCGGTCTATGAAATGCTGGTGGTCAACGAGCCCATCCGCCACCTGGTGCTTGCGCGCGAGTCGAGCAGCGCCGTCAAGCAGGCCGCCGTCGAGGCGGGCATGATTCCCATGGCCGACAACCTGGCGGCGAAGGTGCGGGAGGGCATGACCACCCCCCAGGAGGCCTTGCGCCTCGGCCTCATCGGCGACGGCGACGACATCTGACGCGATCGCCGGCGGCGTCTGACCGCGCGTTTCGACGCGCAATCATCGCGATCGAGGGAGCTTCTTCTCATGGCCGAGCTGGAGACGTCGCGGCAACCCGCGTACCTGCGCCTGGCGGAGATGGTGGTGGCGCACGGCCTCGTGGATCCCGCCACCGTTGACACCGCCATCGCCCGCCACCGAGACACCGGCAAGTGGTTGGGCGGCGTTCTGGTGGAGGCGGGCGCGCTGTCCGCGCCTCAACTCGTCACCTGCCTGGCGCGCGCGCTGGGTATCCAGCCGGTTGACATGGCCTCCTACCCGATTGACCTGGAGGCCGCCAAGCTGGCGGACGCGGAGCTGTGCCGCCAGTTGCTGGTGCTGCCGCTGTCGCGCTCCGACAACATCCTCTACGTGGCCATGGTCAACCCTCTCGATCGCGACGCCATCGCCCACCTGCAGAATGCCACCGGCATGCGCTTGGAGCTGATGGTGGCGACCGAGCGCGAGCTGCTGGAGGCGGTTGATCGCGTCTATGCCAAGGCCGGGCGCGAGCGCCCGCGGGGCTCCACCGCCCCCACCCCCGCTGACGGGGAACCGCTGGAGCCACTGCACATTGACGAACTTCTGGAGATGCTGATGGAGCGCCGCGGCTCGGACCTGCACCTGTGCGTGGGCAGCCCGCCGGTATTGCGGGTTGACGGCGACCTGCAGCCGCTCAGCTACGCCGAGGTCACGCCCACCAAGATCCAGGAACTGATCTACGCCATCCTCACCGATGAGCGCGTCATCGAGTTCGAGACCCACTACGAGCTCGACTTCGCCTACAGCGTGGCGGGGCTGTCGCGTTTCCGCGTCAACGTGCACAAGCAGCGGGGCTCGATGGGGGCGGTGCTGCGCGCGATCCCGATGCAGCCACCGACGCTGGAGCAGCTCAAGATGCCGCCGGTGCTCAAGACCATGAGCATGCGCCCGCGCGGCCTCATCCTCGTCACCGGGCCCACCGGCAGCGGCAAGTCAACCACGCTCGCCGCCATGATTGACGAGATCAACCGCCATCGCCGCTGCCATGTCGTCACCATCGAGGACCCGATCGAGTTCCTGCACCGCAATAAGCGCAGCATCATTATCCAGCGCGAGGTCGGCGCCGACACCAAGTCCTTTGCCGCCGCGCTGCGTCACGTCCTGCGCCAGGACCCCGACGTCATCCTCATCGGCGAGATGCGCGACCTCGAAACCATCGCCGCCGCCGTCACCGCCGCCGAGACCGGCCACCTGGTGCTCGCCACCCTGCACACCACCAGCGCCGCGCAGACGGTGGATCGCGTCATTGACGTCTTCCCCCCTCACCAGCAGGAGCAGATCAGGATGCAACTGTCCACCGTGCTCGAGGGCATTCTCTGCCAGACCCTGCTCCCGCGTGCCGACGGCATCGGCCGCGCCTGCGCCCAGGAGGTGCTGGTCGCCACCGGCGCCGTCCGCAACCTCATCCGCGAGGGCAAGACCCACCAGATGTCATCCATCCTCCAGTCCGGCGGGCAGTTTGGGATGCAGACCCTGGACCAGTCCCTCAAGGCCCTGGTCAACTCCAAGCAGGTGCGCCCCGACGTCGCTGCCGCCGTCGCCCAAGACCCCGAGGAGTTCAGGAACCTCCTCAACATGCACTAGACCCGCCCAGCGCGCGCCACAGTGCCCCGCCGGCTCACGCCGGCCGCGGTTCAGCGTCGGGCGTCCGCTCAACGGGCAGCGTCTCACCGCCGTCGCCCCGCCCCCGTCACCTGGGTACGAATCACCCGCTGATCACAGTCAGCGAGTGGGCCGCAAAGGTGTATCTCGTCGGCCATGAATCGAGTGCCTGCTCCGTCACGACCACCCGCGGCTGGTGCGGTTCGTTCCTCGCAAACCAGTGCTCCGCGTTCATCTCCCGGGCGGTGCAGCTACCGGCCGGCGGCACGCTCAACGCCAGGTCGGCCGTGACGAGAGGGTAGATATGGGGGCTCACCTCGCCGATGCCGCGGTCGAGGTCAATCCCAATCATCGCCATTAGCCACTCCTTGAAGCCCCCACTTTGTCCTCCCACCAGCGGCGGAAACTCACGACATCGCGAATGCCGTGATGCAGCACCGCATCGTAAATGTGCACGGAGAGCATCGTCTTGCGGTACTCGCTGTCGTGACAGACGGACTCCTTTATCGCCAGAACGTAAGACCGCGCATCATCTACCAGAAGGCGGCGCCATTCATCACTCCGCGCCGTGCCGATCGCGAACACACTGGAGTGGGCGCTCCACATGTCGAGCTTCCAGATCTCAGGGCCGCCAGTATCTACTGGCTCGTTCCGGCGAGGGTCAAGGGCCCGGGCGGAATCGAGCAGCCTCAGGCATGCTCTGGTGATAGAAATCCTCGAACTGCAGGCGCAGGCACCATCCCGTGGCCGCCAAGCGCGTCCCCAAGTCCCATTTGACCCCAGGCTGAGGTTGGTCCTCGGGACACTCGAAATCCAGATCGCGCCAGGTCATGGTGTGCATGACGTAGCTGCCCACCGGCTGGTAGCCGCATTCCGCCAGGATCGCGCCAATGCCGGAGGCGGCGAGCATCTGGTCGGCCTCAGCGCGCAGCGTCCCGTCCAACGCGAATAGCCGCGGAGCATCAGGGTGCACAAGCGCCCTCCAAGACGGCTGTCGTTTGCCCAAAGGGGATAACCGGCTTCCACGAGCAGCGCGCGCAACCTTCCGGGGATAGTCGCAGGCGCGACTCCGACGCCGCGGCTCGGGTGTCACCTCGGCAAGCGAATCTGACGGTCACCCGGTCCGCGCGCCCACGCGACCAAGCTTCGCGCTGCGCAGTCAAGAATCCTGGCAGCGACGATCCAACCGCCTGCAACCGGGTGACCCGCGGTCCCATCCGCGGGGAATGAATGCGTTGACGCCACCCGGGTTCGCGTGTAGAATAGCCTTGCACGGGTGGGCGAGTAGCTCAGTGGGAGAGCGCATGCTTCACACGCATGAGGTCGCAGGTTCGAACCCCGCCTCGCCCACCATTCGACGCGCCCGTCACTTCGCTCCGGCCTTGCTCATGGCGGGCCACCGCCGGAATCCGAACAAGGATGTATTGGCTGCTTGCGCGCTCATCTCCCCAGCGCCTCGGACAGCGTACGCAACGAGTATCCCCGCTTCTTCAGCGCCGCCAGCAGCCCCGGCAGGATATTCATCGTTTCGTCGGGGCCGTTGTGCAGGAGCACGATGGCGCCGGGCCTGATGTCCGCCAGCAGCCTTTGCAGGCCGCGCTCGGTTGATACGCCCGCGCATACGCCGACGTCCGCGGACCACATGACGGTGGTGTAGCCGACCTGCGCCGCCGCCGCGCGCACCTGCGCGTTGTGCCTGCCCCCCGGCGGCCGGAACAGGCGCGGGCGCTTGCCGATGACATCCTGCACAACGACCTGCGTGCGCAGCAACTCCTGTTGGAGCTCGGCGGTGGTCTTGGTTGTCATGTCATCGTGCGAGTACGAATGATTGGCGATCTCGTGTCCGCCCGCCGCGATGACGCGCAGCAGCTCGGGATGCGCGCGCGCCTGCGTACCGACGACGAAGAAGGTGGCATGCACCCCGGCATCTCGCAGCAGGTCCAGTATCTGCCCCGTAAACATGGGATGCGGCCCGTCGTCGAAGGTCAGGCAAACCCACCGCCGCGGCACCTCCTGTATCGCGCGCGCCGAGCTGGTGCGCCCCGTGGCGGCGCACAGCTCCACCAGCCGCTGGCGCGCATCGGCGAAGCCGGCATCCAGCGCCACCGCGCGTTCGTAGCTGTGGAGCGCCGCCGGCCGATTGCCCGTGGCCGCATATGCGCCCGCGAGCCAGTAGTGGACATGCACGCGGTTGGGCATCGGCGTCAAGGCCGCCTGCAGCCCCGCCAGCGCCGCCGCGTACTCGTCGTCGTCGTATAGATTCCGCGGCGGGACCTCCGCCGGCAGCCACAGCACCGTTCCCCCACGCCCGAGCAGCATGCCGCCGGACCACGCTTCCGCCACCACCCCGTGCGGCCCTGGAGCGAGCTTGCGGGGAAGCGTGAATTCGTGCGGAGGCGTGTTGCTCATCCCCAGTGTCACGCCATCCACCCTGAGGAGCAGGTGGTCGGGGCTGCCGTCGCCCAGCCAGGTCATCATCGCGCGGCGCGGGGATGCTTCCTTGATGTCAACTCGTATCAGGTCCTTCTCGGCCCCGGGCCGGCCCCGGTTCGGCAACGCCAGCCCGGTGAGCGGCGCCGCATAGGGCGAGCCGGGACACGCCGTGACCGCCTTGCGCAAGCGCGCGATGCCCTCCCCTGCCGCCAGCGTGCGACCCAGCACTGCCATGGCAAGCGCGTCCGTCGGATAGCATTTCAGGGCGGCTTCCGCGCGGCCGCGCGCGGCGGCCTTCTCCCCTGCAGCCAGGTCCGCGTAGGCCAGGGTGGGCAGCACCCAGGTGAGCCCCTCCCTCGCCAGCCGGGCCAGTTGCTCGCGCCCCGCCCGGACCTGTCCGCGCTGAAGCAGGCACACGGCGCGGCCAAAGCGCGCCACCGGAACTGCAGTCTGCGCCTGCGGCGACCCGGCGGCCGCCAGCTCCACCGCCTTCTCAAATCGCGACAACGCGCCTTCAATTCGCCCCTGCGCCAGCCCCGGCGCACCCAGGCCGATCCACGCCAGCGGATCCACATAGTCGTCGCTATTGGCGGCGCCGAACTCCTGCCCCGCCTGGCGGCCGAGGTCGCGGCGCAGAAGGTCCGTCCCCTGGTGCACGTGACCCAGGTAGTCGGCGGCGGCGAAAACGCCGGTGCTGCCGCCGAGCAGCAACGCCATCAGCGCCAAGCCCATTCGCATTCGGGGAAACAATGGGAGCCAACTCATAGCGCGAGTTTCACCGTCCGCTGAGCGCGGTCGCCGCCATCACACAATCCGCGGCCTGTAGGTAGTATTATACGTGAGGCAACGCCTGACCTCCCTGCACGCGGCGCTAGGCGGATGGCAGAATCGTGACACATTCCCGACAGGATGGCGCTGCAGTGGCGCGGAAACCGCCGGTAATGTGGGGACGATAGCCCCAGGGAGGGACCGACATGAGTACGGAGCTAAAGCCGGGCGCTCTGGCAGGCCTCGAGGAACGCCACGCGGAGGCGCTCAGGCAAGCCGGGGTGGACACGGTGGAGAAGCTGGCGGAGATGGAGCCCGAGACGACGGCGAGCCGAACGGGGCTGTCGGCCGACGACCTGCGGCGGTTCAAGGCGCAGGCGACGGCGTTGACGCACCCGGCCCCGGCCCCGGCGCCCGCCGCTCCCCGACGCTCCCTGACTACCGCGTGGGTGATGCTGGCGCTGGTCATCATCACCGTGATTGCGGTGCTGTACGCGGGGCGGGTGCGAGCGGGCGCGCGCGCGCAGTTGGCCGACCAAGAGCAGAAGCTCGCGGTCGCAACCGCGCGCACCGCCGAGATTGCTCAAGCGCACGTCAACGCCGCGGCATCGAATCTCGCCCGCGGCAACTGGGGCCTCGCGCAGCAGAACCTGGATGAGGCGGGACGAGAGGTGACATTCCTGGAGGAGATCGCTCCGCGCAGGTTCGCGGGCACCATGCGTCAGGTCCGGTCCAGCCTGGGGCGAGCCCAGGACACGGTAAGCGCCAAGGACCGGGCGGCGCCGGAACGCGTGGGCGACCTCAACGACGCTCTGGCTGAGGTCGCCGCCGCCAAGGGGGGATGAGTCCGCGTCGCGGGGTGCAGCAGCGCTCACACCGCGCGTGAGTCAGATCCCCCGCCCCGGGGCTAACGCCTACCCAGCATGGTCACCTGCACCGGCGCCTCGACGCTGCACAGGCGCACCGTGCGCGAATCGGGGGACCACACTACCTGCAGCCCCATCGGCTCGCAGGCGCCGCGCAGCGGCACTACTGTGCGCCCGTCGGTCAGCACTGGCGCACCAGTCAACTCGATCGCGCGACCATCGAACGTCGCGGCTAGGCTGCCGATGGTTACGCGCAGCTCGGCGCCGGCCCGCCTGGCGATGGCCTGCTTGGCCGCGCCGATCCAGTCCACCCTGCCGCCGGATTGCTCGATCACCGTCCGCAGCGCCCCGTAGGTTCGCCCGTTGGTGATCGCGAGGGCCACGTCGAACTCGAGCTCGCGCCCATCCAGGATGACCGTCAGTCGCGGTGATACCGCGTCCTGGGGTCGCACGCGGAGGGTCGGCTGTTCCGCTAGCACGGAGGCGGCGGCCTGGCTCGGAGCGGGTGTGGGCGGAGCGGGCGCGCGCTCTGCCACGCCGGCCGCGACCGGCGCCGGCCCCCGCATGAGCATGGGCAGCAAAACCTTCGGTTGGCTGTCGCTGGGCGCGGGCGCGACCGGCCGGATTCCCGCGGCGGATGTGATTGGCGGGTGCGGCGCGGCGGAGGGCGGGCGCTGCACCGTCGCCACCGGCGCAAGCGGCGCCCTCTCGTTGGCAACCCGTATCGTCACCGGGGACGACCGCGCCACCAGCCCGGCGCGGCCATATACCTCTACCGCCAACGCGTGAGCGCCATCGAGCAGCTTGGTCGTATCCAAGTCGTAGGCGTACGGCTGGCTATTGGTCGAGTGGGGCCGCCTATCATCCACGCAGAAGATCAGGTACGAGGGGTCATCCACGCGGGTTTGCGCGCTGACCCGCACGCGACCCTTTACCTGCTCGCCGTCCCTGGGCGCGGTGATGCGCACGAGGTCAGCGCCGGCGGCCGTCAGCACCTGCAACGCGAATACCCACACGAGCGCGAGCGCGATTCGGGCCAGAGTGGCCTTGCGGATTCCGAGGAGTTTCATCTGCGCCTCTTCCTCCTTTGCCCGCAGGGGCACGTTTTCACCAGAGGTCGCTTGACAGCAAACGCCTGTTGCGGTATAGTGACTGTGTCCTGAACGAAGTCAAGAATACAGTCTTGCTCGACGAGGTGCTTTGCCGCGCTCGGCATGACAGTGAGCAACTTGGCAGACATCAAGGTCATCGCGGTCAACCGCAGGGCCCGGCACGACTACGCGATTGAAGATACATTCGAGGCCGGGCTCGTCTTAACCGGCGGCGAGATCAAGTCGGTGCGCGCGGGGCGAGTCGCCCTCAGCGACTCCTACGCGCGGCCGGAACGCGAGGAGCTATGGCTCGAGGGCGTGCATATCGCGCCCTATGGACCCGCGAGCTACGATAATCTCGATCCCAAGCGCAGGCGCAAGCTGCTGCTCCACCGGCGCGAGATCAGCCGGCTCATGAGCCGGACGCAGGAGAAGGGGTTCACCCTCATCCCGCTGCGGCTCTACCTGAGGCGCGGTTACGCCAAGGTGGAGTTGGGCCTGGCCCGCGGCAAGCGCCAGTACGACAAGCGGCGCGCCATCGCCGAGCGTGATATTGAACGCGATAAGGAACGCGAGCTCAGCAGCCGCAAGCGCGGCCGCGAGCCCTCCTGAAGGGCTTATACCACATATAGCCGGAAGTATTAGACGGCGAAAACCGTTTCACCGCGGAGAACGCCGAGAGCGCAGAGAGGGACTACAAACTAGAATTGAACCACGAAGACACAAAGACACCAGGCGGGAGTTGGGCGTGACATGCAGGGGACGATCTCCTGATCGTCCCGCCCGCAGGCCGGGACCGAGCCCGGCTCCTACGAAGCGGCACGTTCCGCGCGAACGAAATCGCCCGCCCAGCTTCCCTCTTCGTGCCTTGGCGCCTTAGTGGTTGTATGTCTATCTGTGAAATCTGCGGCATCTGTGGATAACCTCCACACGGAAAGGGGGCGAAAGGTCTCGACGGGGAGCGAGGAATCGTCGGTTGCGAGCCGAGGCGCATGAACCTCGTTAAAACGTGCAACCCTATAACTGCCGAAGCTTACACTCCGGCTTACGCTACCGCCTAAGGTAGCGACGTCCTCTCCGTCTCGCTGATCGGGCGGACTTGGGCGACAACCAGATCGGCTTACCGCGCCTCTGAGGTTCGTAGGGGGCAGGGACACAGCACGAGCTAGCGACCGGCAAGCCTGCCTGCGGGCTCGGCCGGAAGTGACAAACTAAACGCAGGAAACGCTCGTAGTAGCCGACGGGGACTTCTCTTCGGACGTGGGTTCGATTCCCACCGCCTCCACCACTTCTGTTTATCGAAACATTCTCTGTCGCAGAGAACCCGCCTCACCGAGAGGCGGGTTTTGGCGTGTAATAGGCTCATTCTCGCCTCTTTCGGCTTCGCAGACCTTCGGACGGATCACCCCTTTTTCGACCCCTTCGAACGCCCAAAACGACCCTTCCGGCTGTCAGCAGTCGCGCTAGAGTGTACCGGGCATAGTCGCCCCATGTGTACCACGTGATCGCCGGGGGTGGGTACCACCCATGATCGGGGGTGGGTACCACCCGGCGAGCAGCATCTGGGTCGTTGCCACGGGGAATTCCCTC
>DATLAK010000096.1 GCA_035527535.1 Armatimonadota bacterium | reverse complement strand
TTCCCAGCGAGACGTGCGCGGTGTCGAGCAACTGGTCGAGGGAGTAATGCTTGAGGACAGCCAGATCGCGTCATCGGCGGCGTGGGCCCTGCGGCAGATCAACGATAAGGCCGCACTTGAGGGCGTCGTTCCACGGCTCATCGCCGCCCTCGAGGGCGAACACGTGACTGCGCGGGTATCCGCCGCCAGCGCCCTCGGGGGTCTCCGCGATTCCAGGGCGGTCGAGCCGTTGATCGCAGCGCTGACAGACGCCGATGCGCAAGTGCGCGAAGCTGCCGCCTGGGCGCTGGGCTACTGCAAGGATGCGCGGGCGGTCGAGCCGTTGATTGCCGCGCTTCGGGATCCCGAACCGCGCGTCCGGCAGGGGGCGGTCGGGGCGCTGGGCGAGATGGGGGACCCCCGCGCCACCCCGGCTCTGTGCGATGCGCTTGCCGATCCCGGTCGCGAGGTTCGGGAAAGGGCGCTCTTGGCGCTGGGTTCGACCAAGGGGCCGGGCGCGCTCGAGGCCCTGGTGGCGGCCCTGCGCGACCCCGACCCGGGGATGCGGCTAGACGCAGCCCATGGGCTTTTCAATCTCGACGACCCTGGCGCCGTCGGGCCACTGGTGGCCGCCTTGGCAGACCCTGATGAGCGGGTGCGCCAGGCCGTCGTGGATGCGCTGGGCAAGTCGCGGGCTCCGCCCGCCATCGAGGCGCTCATCGGCGCGCTGAGGGACGAAGACCAGGGCGTCCGCGCCAAGGCCGCGCGCTGGCTCGGGACTATTTCGCAGCAGAGCTTCGGCGAAGATGCCGCCCAGTGGCAGAAATGGTGGGATAAGAGCAAGCCCAGGTGAGCGCAGCAGGGCCGCTCGTAGGGGCGCCGCCCTTCGACTGGCGCAGCGAACCGGCGGCCCTACGTCGTCACCCGGTGCGCGTGCAGCACGTCGCTGAGGCGCCCCAGGGCTTCGAGCAGGGCCTGGAGCTGCTCGGTGCCGGTGACGTCGAGGGTGATGCTGATCATGGCGGTGCGGGGCTTGGTGGTGCGCACGCGGGCGGCGCTGATGTTGATGCCGCGGCTGGTGATGATGCCGGTGACGTCGTTGAGCAGGCCGACGCGGTCGAGCGCCTCGACCTGGATCTCGGCGGGATAGACGGCGTCTTTGGCGAAGGTCCACTCCACATCCGCCAGGCGTTCCGGTTCGCGCTCCGAGTACCTGGCGACGTTGGGACAGGCCTGGCGGTGGATCGCCAACCCGCGCCCGCGTGTGACGTAGCCGACGATGTGGTCGCCCGGGATGGGGGCGCAGCAGCGTGACAGGCGGAAGAGCACGCTGTCCATGCCGCGGGCGCTGATGCCGAGCTGGAGCGCGCCCTGGCGCGCCTTGCGCACGGGTAGGGCCGGTTTGCGTGTCTTCTCCACCTGCCCCTGGATGCGGTTGACCACTGCCTCCGCGGTGACGTCGCCGTGGCCGACGGCGGCCACCAGGTCCTCCGCGCCGACGTAGTTCATGCGCCCCGCGATCTCGTCCAGATGCGGCGCGCGCTCGGCCTCCGACAGCTTGAGCCCCTGGCGCTTGGCCTCCTGCTCCAGCAGCTCGCGGCCGCGCTGCAAGTCCTCGCCGTGGCGGGCCTTGCGGTACCAGGACTTGATGCGCCCCTTGGCCTGGCTGGTGCGCACGAACGACAGCCAGTCCAGGCTGGGCCCGGCACTGGACTTGGAGGTCAGGATCTCGGCGACGTCGCCGTTTTGGAAGACGTAGGCCAGGGGGACGATGCGCCCGTTGACGCGCGCGCCGACGCACGAGTTGCCGATGTTGGTGTGAATGCGGTAGGCGAAGTCAACCGGCGTCGAACCCGCGGGCAGGTCTATGACGTCGCCGCGCGGGGTGAAGACGAAGACCTGGTTCTGGTAGAGGTCTATCTTGAGGGATTCGAGCCACTCGCCGGGGTCCTCGAGGTCGCTCTGCAGGTCGAGCAGGTGGCGCAGCCACGACAGCTTCCGCTCCAGGTCCTGGTCGCCCTGATCGCCCTCCTTGTAGCGCCAGTGGGAGGCGACGCCGTATTCCGCGGTGCGGTGCATGTCGTAGGTGCGGATTTGGACTTCCATGGGCTCGCCGTTGGGGCCGAAGACCTTGGTGTGCAGCGCCTGGTAGAGGTTGGCCTTGGGCTTGGCGATGTAATCGGTGAACATCCCGGGCAGCGGCAGCCACAGGGTGTGCACCTCGCCCAGCACCGAGTAGCACTCGGCGACGGTGTGCACCAGCACGCGGATGGCCTGCAGATCGAGGATCTGCTCGAAGTCCACCCCCTGCGCCTGCATCTTCTGGTAAATGCTGAAGAAGTGCTTGGGGCGGCCGTGGATATCGGCCTTGATGGCGACCTCATCCAGGCGCGCGCGCAGCTCGGCGATGGCGCGGTTGACGGTGCGCTCGCGGTCCTCGCGGGTGCGGGCGACCTGGCGCACGATGCGATGATATGCCCGCGGGTCGGTGTAGCGCAGGGCGAGGTCTTCCAGCTCCCACTTCAGCCGCCACACCCCCAGCCGGTGGGCGATGGGGGCGAAGATATGCAGCGTCTCCTCGGCGATCTCGCGCCGGCGCGGGAGCGGCAGCGACCCCAGGGTGCGCATGTTGTGCAGGCGATCCGCGAGCTTGATGAGGATGACCCGCAGGTCGCGCGCCATCGCCAGCAGCATCTTGCGCAGGTTCTGCGCCTGGCGCTCGCGCTGGGTGTGGAAGTCAATGCGGCTGAGCTTGGTGACCCCGTCCACCAGGCTCGCGATCTCGTCGCCGAACTCGCGGCGCAGATCGTCGGGGCTTACCCCCGTGTCCTCGATCACGTCGTGCAGCAGCGCGGCCGTCAGCGCTTGGTCGTCGAGGCCCAGTTCCGCCAGCAGCGCCGCCACCTCGATGGGGTGGGAGATGTAGGGGCCGCCGGAGGCGCGGGAGGCACCGGCATGGGCTTGCCGCGCAAACTCGTAGGCGCGGCGCAGGCCCTCCTCGTCGAAGTCGGGGCGCGCCTGCCGCACGAGCGCGATGAGCTCGTCGAAGGTCCGTCCCTTGCGCGTGTCGGCTGCGGTGGCCACTCTGCTCACGGTCCTGTCGCCACTATGCTGGTTCGGTCCGCATGCGGGGCCGGGCAGCTGCGTGCGCGCCCCAGGGGTTCGGGGACGCCAGCCCCCCCGCCGCGGTCATTACTGGCCCACGACGAGGTTGCCAACCTTGCCCCCGAAGATGGCATCCACGATCAGCCAGAAACCCACGGTCGCGAACTCGCCCAGGATCATGCCCAGGAACACGGGCCTGAACTTGCGATAGGGGCGCAGCCCCCCATAGCGCAGCACCAGGCCGCTGATCAGCCACCCGATGAAGATGGAGTACGCGATGATGGCGGAAGCCGACATGCTCGATAGCAAGTAGCCGATGGGGCTGAGCCGCCACCACAGGAAGGAGCGGTTCATCTGCACCAGGAACATCGTCACCCCCGCGCCCACAACCATGAACACCAGGCTGAGATTGGTGCGCTTGTCCATGGCGTCGAGCTGGCGCTGGAGCCGAGGGTAGAGCCAGTCCGGCCACGACCAGAGCTCGGTCATGGAGACCCCGCCCTTGTGATAGATCATGGGCATGCCGGCCAAGGTGGATACGATGATGGCCACCACCGTGGCGCCGCCGATGGCGGCGATCATCCGCCCCAGGGGCAGCCGTGAGGTATGGCCGATCTTCATGCTGTCCATGAGCATCGGCATCTGCGAGGTCTGCGCCTCCTGGCCGCCTTGCAGCAGGTAAACACCGGTCAGATTGGCGGGGCCGACGACCGCGGTGCCGAGGTTCTGGGCGAGCACGTCGCACGGCAGCCACGACATCACGATCCAGAACAGGCCGGAGGAGGCGACGATCCGAGTCAAGGTGACCAGGGACAGGTACTGCAGCAGCACCGCCAGGATCACGATGCCCAATGACATGCCCGCGGCCATGAACCACGCGCCGATCACGATCGTGCCGATAATGAGGCCGATCAGCGCCCACCGCACCTGGCGCGCTTCCGCGGGATCCGCGCCGGCGCTCGCCAGCACCCGGCGGGCCCGCTTCAGCGCGGTCCACATCAGCAGCCCACCCATCAGCAGCCATCCGCCCACCTCCTGGTTGCGGAAGAAGTGTATCGTGCTCCACCCCGCGAACCCGCTGGCACCCATGGGGACAGTCAGGCCGTACGCGGCCAGCCCCACGTTCTCCAGCCGGTTGAGTACCAGGAAGAGCCAGATGCTCAGGCCCACTTCTCTGCTCAGCAGGTAGCCCAGGCCGATCACCGACGGGAAGATGTACAGCTGCAGGTTGCCTATTTCCGCCATCAGCGGATGGCCGACGGCGCTGACGAGCATGTACCCCCGGGT
>DATLAK010000095.1 GCA_035527535.1 Armatimonadota bacterium | reverse complement strand
TGCGCCGCGCGCTGCAAGCGGCGGCGCTGCTCGCCTGGATTTTCTCGCTCATGGGCAAAAACGCCCTTCGTCGAAAAACAGACGTGCTCGCACGCTTGCGCCATCCGTTGCTTCAAGAAATGGCCGGAGTATAGGCTAGTGACAACCAAAGCTAAGGTAGCTTACGTTGGGGCGGGGGTGGCGGTGGTGGCCGGACTAGCGGTTGGCGTCCCGCGCCTGCTTCACCACGGCGCGACGACGGCGAGGGCAATCGCACCGGATGTCCTACTTCCGCTCCCGGCAAAAGAGCGGGCAAGGGTGGACGACGCATGCGGCGCCGCGGTTGTGGCTCAAGTGCTGCCTCGCCTTTGCGAGGTCTATGCGTCGCTCCCAGCCGAAGTGCGGCAGACGGTTATCACCAAAGGCGAGTACGAATTCCACGTTGCCGATCTGCCGAAGGCCCAAGGGGATGTCATAAACGACTTGGTGCTTCGGCAGCACATCTTCCGGGGGACGCTCGAGGACAACTGGCTGGGCAAGGGGCCGCTCGACCTCTCCAATCCCCAGATTACGTTTCTATTCCAGCGGCAGGGGCCGTACGTGGCCCTAAGATGCCGGTATCGGACGCCACAGGGAACCAATGAGGCCAACTGGGCGCCGATCGGTGTGTGGCCGGGCGGCGCGCCCGGCAGGTGACCGTTTGCCAGCGGCCCCACCAGACTCGTGCCGGCGAAGTAGGGGGCGTGACCGCAAGCAAGGTAGGGGCGCAGCATGCTGCGCCCCTACGCTCCACTCCTGACGCATCCCCGTCTTCCGAGACCACACTGTCTTGCTTATGTCTGTTCGGGTCCCCCCCGAATGTGGTAGATTACCAGGGGGTGAAGCCGTGAGCGAGCAGGATTGGGATGTCATCATAGTGGGCGCCGGGCCGGCCGGCATCTTCGCGGCCTTGGAGTTGGCCAAGCGCCCCGGGCTGCGCGTCCTCATGCTGGAGAAAGGCGAGGACCTCGACACCCGCATCGCCCGCCGCAACGGCGCCGACCGCCGCGGCGGCGAGAGCGGCTCCCTCACCAGCGGCTGGGGCGGCGCGGGGGCCTTCAGCGACGGCAAGCTCACCATCTCGCCCGTGGTCGGCGGCCAGCTCGCCGACTTCATCTCGCGCCCGCACCTGGAGCAGCTCAGCGCCGAGGTCGAGGAGACCTACGTCCGCTTCGGCGCCCCCGAGCGCGTGTACGGCGCCGACGACGACGCCCTGCGCGACATCACGCGCAAGGCGGCCGTGGCCGACCTCGAATTCGTGCCCACCCGCGTGCGCCACATGGGCACCGATGGCTGCCTCGAGGTCTTGCGCCACATGCGCAGCGAGGTCGAGATGAGCGCCCAGGTGCGCACCCGCGTCGCGGCCGCCGACCTGCTCGATCACGACGGCATCGCCTGCGGCGTGCGCACCGCCGACGGGCGCATCATCCAGAGCCGCCACGTCATCGTCGCCCCCGGGCGCGAGGGCGCGCAGTGGTTCCAGGAGCAGGCCGACCGGCTGCGCCTGGAGCGCGCCGACAACCCGGTGGACATCGGGGTGCGGGTGGAGCTGCCGGCACCGGTGCTGGAGCCGCTGACGGCGGTCGTCTATGAACCCAAGCTCGTATTCAACTCCAAGGAGTTCGACGACCGCGTGCGCACCTTCTGCATGTGCCCCTACGGTGAGGTCGTCATCGAGCGCACCGACTCCACCACCACCGTCAACGGCCACAGCTACGCCGCCAAGCGCACCGACAACACCAACTTCGCACTGCTGGTGACCACGCGCTTCACCGAGCCCTTCCGCGAGCCCATCGCCTACGGCCAGTATGTCGCGCGGCTCGCCAACCTGCTCAGCGGCGGCATCATCGTCCAGCGCCTGGGGGACCTCCAGTCCGGGCGGCGCTCCACCCCGGAGCGCATTGCGCGCGGGCTGGTGCGCCCGACGCTGGCAGAGGCGACGCCGGGGGACCTCAGTTTCGCCCTGCCTTATCGTTATCTCGCCAGCATCCTGGAGATGATCGAGGCCCTGGATCGCCTGGCGCCGGGAGTAGGCTCGCGGCACACGCTGCTCTACGGCGTGGAGGTCAAGTTCTACTCCGCGCGCGTGCGCCTGACGCCCGCGCTCGAGACGCAGATCAACAACCTCTTCGCCATCGGCGACGGCGCGGGGGTGACGCGCGGCCTCGTGCAGGCTTCGGCCAGCGGTATCCTCGCGGCGCGCGAAGTGATTGCGCGGCAGAGATAGAAACCGCGCCTCGCGGTCAGGATTGACTCGGGGGCGCGGTTGTGATACCGTATCTCGTCGCTTTCGCCGGGCGCTCGCTGGGGGCACCTGGGGCGGCACTCCGATGCGGGTGTGCATGTTCACCGAGTGCTATCTCCCCACCATAAATGGGGTGGTGGTCTCGGTAAATACCTTCGCTAGGCAGCTCGGGCGCCTCGGGGTGCAGGTACACGTGGTCGCCCCGCGTTACGCGGGTTACCGCGATCCCGGCGACGGCGTTTCCCGACTACCCTCGCTGACCATGCCCTGGCGGCGCGACTACCCGCTGATCATCCCGTGGTGGCCGCGCGTCGCCTCCCGCATGTGTGGGCGCGCGCCCGACATCGTCCACGTGCACAGCCCGTTTATCGCCGGCGGTCTCGGCCGGCGGGTCGCGCGCCGGCTGGGGCGGCCGCTGGTGTTCACATTTCACACCCTCTACGAGGAGTACGTCCACTACCTTCCGCTGCCGCGCGCGCTCGCGCGAGTGTTGGCGAAGCGCATCAGCCGCGGCTTCGCCCAGGGCTGCGATGCCGTGGTCGCGCCCTCGGAGGGCATTCGCCAGATGCTGCGCAGCGACGGTGTGACCGCCCGCATCGAGGTCATTCCCACCGGTCTCGACCTCGAGCTGGCGGCTCCCGAACGCCTGCTGCCCATCCGCGACCGCTGGCGAATAGACGCGCGGGCGCCGCTGCTGGCATACGTCGGACGCGTAGCGAAGGAGAAGAGCATTGACCTGATGCTGGAGGCGTTCGCCCTGGTCGCGGAGCAGGTCCCGCAGAGCGCGCTGCTGGTCGTCGGAGGCGGTGACTGGGAGCAACCAGCGCGCGCGCTGGCAGCGCAACTGGGCCTCGGGGAGGCAGTGCGCTTCGCCGGCGCGCTTCCGCGCCAGGAGGCGATACGCTGTGCGGCGGAGGCCGACGCCCTGCTGTTCCCGTCCATCACCGACACCCAGGGGCTGGTGGTGCTGGAGGCGATGGCGGCCGGCACTCCCTGCATCGCGGCCCGCAGCAAAGCGGTAGCGGGGCTGGTAGAAGACGGCGCCAACGGGATCATCGTCGAGCACGCCGCCGGGGAGATTGCGCGGGCAGCGGTGTCGCTCTTGCGCGACCGCGAGCGTCGGCTGCGCCTGAGCGCGGCCGCCCGCCGCACCGCGGAGGCGTTCTCCGCCGAGGCGATGGCGCGGCGCCTGGCAGCGCTCTATGAATCGCTGCTTGCCGCGCGCCGCCGCTCATAGGGATTCGCCACGGCGCTTACTCCTCCACGCACTCCATCTCGAAGGTAGTGGACCCGCCCCCGGTGTAGTCGTTGGGATCGAGGCAGCGCACGCGCGGCAGGCTGTTCGGATTGCCTTTCTCCAGCAGCCCAAGGCGCTTCGGATCCCCTCCCGCATAGAGCATGTTGTAGTAAGGGAAGATCGAGCCCAGGGAGTGCATGCAGATCGCCGTGGACTCCTTCAGGTTCACCCGGTAGCCCTCGTCCAGGACAATCTTGTCTCCCAGCTTGTAGGCCGAACATCCCCCTTTGATATCTACCACCCGAATGACTAGTTTCCGCATCTAGGCCTCCCACTGGTAATCCTCATGACATTATACACTAGGCCGCTGCGCCTTGTCACGGCGGCGGCGTTTATGGTAGAATCCCGGTGCGAGGACGGGCAAAGCCATGGGCATGCTGTTCATGATAGTGCAGGCCATAGCCGCGGTGGTGATGATCACCATGATCCTCATCCAGACCACCAAGAGCGAGCAATCAGGTTCCACCAGCGGCGGCTGGGGCGTGATCGGCGGCAAGAGCACCTCCAGCATTCGCACCCGGTGGGGGGTTGAGGAGCATCTCGGTCGCATCACCATGTGGGTCGCCATCAGCTTCCTCTGCTTCTCCGCGCTGGCCTCCGTGTGGCGCATGCACAACTGGTAGGTCCCCACCCCCTGCGCCGGCGGCACATGCTCCCCGCCGGCCCCCACGTAGAGGATTCGCGGCCGTGGCGGAATGGCAGACGCGCTAGGTTGAGGGCCTAGTGGGGGGTAACCCCCCGTGCTGGTTCAAATCCAGTCGGCCGCACCACCCACTTCACGGACTGCAATCGGCGCGCGGCCTTGGGCGCACAGTCATGGCCGGCCAGTCGCCCCCGGACCAGCGACCGTTACCCATCCCTGAGCAGGCTGGCTTTGTCAAGGGTAGTGGTTGACCGCTGGCATTGCCTCCTCGGTTGTGTTTGACCTCGGTTGCCGGGTATACGCTCGGTAGGCGGGTCAGCCGCGAGCCGGGGCCACGGCCTCCGGGCGCTTGATCTGATGCCGATCCCGTGGTAAAATGCCTGGCGTTGTGGAAGGTCCAACCGGCAGGTCTGCGCCGATCCTCAGGCGCAGCAAAGCGTCGCCGGTGGGGATCAGCGCCATCAGCGTTGAACCACCAGTGAGACCCTGATGGATCACCCCAAGCGCGTCATAAGCGTCAGCCGGCCGGGCGGGCGGCTGGGCCTCGCGGCGATCCTGGCACTGATGGTAATGGTGTGCCGGGCGCCGTTCGC
>DATLAK010000094.1 GCA_035527535.1 Armatimonadota bacterium | reverse complement strand
CCTGCGTCATTTCGGGATCGGCGGAGACGACTATCGCGTTATGCGCCTTGTCTACGGTATAGAGGCCGCTGTACTTGGGCGGCAGCAAATTCGCCACATCGGCGGCGTCGCGGTGGCGCACGGGGAGGATGACGACCCCCGCGGCGGCTGTGGACGCGCGGTCTTCAGACCGCGCGAGGGCATTCGCGACCCCTGAAGGAGTCGCGCCCGGGGAGGGAGCGGCCGCTGGCGTCTCGGCGGGAGCAGGCGGCGCGGGGGCCACCGGCGCCGCCGCCGGCTCGACCTCATAGACGTAGAGGTCGGGCTCGTACTTGCCTTCGGTCAGGCTAATCGCTCTGGCCTTAGTGAACAGCAGCCGCTCCCCGTCCGGAGACCAGAATGGCGCCCAGTCGAAGCCGCCGCTCCAAAGCGCCAACCCATCCTGTTCCGGGCGGGTGCGCAATACCTCATGCAGCGTTCGTGAAGGTATGTCATAGTAGTAAAGGATGTGGCGAACGTCCTGGTACGTCGGATTGCCGCTCTTGCGACCCAGGACCGTGGATTGCATAACGTTGAACGCCAGCCGACGGCCGTCCGCCGAGACTGATAGCTTCCCGTCAAGGCCCTTAATCACCTGATCGGAGTCGGGGTCATTGGCTAGCACTGGGGTCAGCTCTTCACTCTCCACGTCTATGAGGTAGATGCCATTGTAGTCCACGCCTGCCTCGTCAAACCGGCTGCCGACACAGGCGATATAGCGGCCGTTGGCAGCCCACTCCAGGTCATCAAAGCTCATTCGCTTGGCCTTGCTCGGGCTACTCCCGTGGGTGATCGGGTGCGCGTCCTTGCCATCGGGCCTGGTGAGCCAGATATCGCGCAGCTCGCTCTCGTCCACGAGACGATCGTGAGTGGTGCAAAATGCAATCCACTCCCCTTGGGGGCTCCAGCGCGGCTCTTTGCGAACGCCCCAGTCAGCGGGTGTTATGGGGTATAGCCGAGTCCCATCTCGGCTGCATACCCATAAGCGTGAGTTTGCCTCGGGGGAGCTAGTGGAAATGACCGCCAGCTGTTGATCGTCCGGCGACCAGCTTCCTGGATACCTCCGGCTGGTGGTGTAGTTGTTCGGCGTGAGCCCGACACATCGACCAGTTTCCGCATCGAACAAATAGGAGTCCGTAAGTAGACTGTCGTCCGCCGTTCGCTTCATCAGCAGCGCGAACTGCTTCGAGTCCTTCGTAAACGCCGCAATCCCCCAGCCCCTGTTAAGCCGGGCTAGCGGATAGCCGGAAGCTAGCTGTCGCGACTGACCGGACTCAACATCGTACATGTGCAGACTGGCCTCAAGGCTGTAGTCACGCCTGGCCGCATACGAATACATGATCTTCTTCCTGTCAGGCGACCAGCCGTAGTCCCCTTGCCAGCCGAGCCTGCTGATGGCTTTCGCGCCGGAGCCGTCCGCGTTCATGATCCAAAGCTGGGTGCCTTCCTCGAACCTTTTCATGAATAGGAGACGCTTCCCGTCCGGGCTCCACCCTAGGCCCACACGGGTCAAGGAGCGACCATCATTGGTCAAGCGGGTGATGGTGTCAGCGTTGCCGCGGACCGCCGGCAGCGCTGCCAGCGCGAGCAGATACGCGGCGACTACGGCGCACCACCGCCAACCGACGATGACGCGCAGGTAGGTGCGACCAGACGCAAACCGAGCCATGACGCGATACCCCCTCTTGCCAGTTGCCCTCAGTCACATGGGTGCACCAAACAGCCGATTGGTTCAAGCAAACGCTTGATTCGCTACTGTGCCGGGCAGTCCCTGCCGCCCTTGCCGGCGACGGCGGGCCGTGGCTCCCGGGAGCGGTGACGCGGCGAGTCGCCCCCATGGACTCACGGCTGAAGCGGCGGTGCTTCGCGCGACGGCTTACCCCACCGCCAGCACCCGCAGCAGCTCCTCGATGGTGGTAAGGCCCTGCTGCGCCTTCTCCAGCCCGTCGCGGAGCATGGTGACCATGCCGCCTTCAATCGCCGCCGCGCGCAGCTCGGCGGCCGGGGCGCAGCGGGCGATGACCTCCCGCAGGCGGTCATCTACCTCCAGCAACTCGAAGACGCCGGTGCGCCCGTAGTATCCGGTCTGGCGGCACTGGTCGCACCCCGCCCCGCGGTAGAACTTCGCGCCCGCGACCTCGTCGTCGCTCATGCCCAGGCGCCGCAACGTCTCGCGCGAGGGCTGATACTCGGCCTTGCACGACTGGCAGACCCGGCGCACCAGCCGCTGCGCCAGTACGGCGCTCACCGACGCGCCGATCAGGAACGGCTCGACACCCATGTCCGCTAACCGCGTGATGACCCCTACCGCGTCGCCCGGCATCATCGCCGTCAGCACGATGTGCCCCGTCATCGCCGCCTGCACGCACAGCTCGGCGGTCTCCAGGTCCTCCAGGTCGCCAACGAGGATGATGTCGGGATCGCTGTAGCGGAACATTCGCACGCCGACCGGAAACGTCAGCCCGGCCTTGCGGTTCACATGCACCTGCATGACGTCGCGCAGGCGGTACTCGACCGGGTTCTCGATGGTCACCAGCTTCTTCTGCAGCGAGTTGAGCAGGTTCAGCGCGGAGTAAAGGGTGCTCGTCCGCCCCGAACCCGACGGGCCAGTCGCAATGACCAGGCCCTGGGGCGCGCGTAGGTGGCGCTCGAAGGCGGCCTGCACGGGCTTGGATAGCCCCAGTTTGACGAACCCGATGAGCACGCTGGCCTGGTCGAGGATCCGCAGCATCGCGCTTTCACCGTACATCGCGGGCATCGTCACCACCCGCACGTCGTAGTCACGGCCGTGGTGCTTCACCGCTATGCGGCCGTTCTGCGGCACCCGGCGCTCGGCGAGGTTCATGTCGCCCAGCAGCTTGAGGCGCGAGACGATTGCCATCTGCGCCTTGCGCGGGATGGTCATGGCGTCGGTGAGCACGCCGTCAACGCGATAGCGCACGTGCGCGCCGTCAGGGTTGCCGTCAATGTGGATATCGCTGGCGCGGCCGTCAATCGCGTCGGCGATGATGGTGGCAACGGTGCGGGGGATTACGCTTTCCTCCGGCGTCTCCTCCGCAGGGCGGGGTGCCAGGAGCTGGCCCGGCTCGTTCCATTCGATAGGCAAGAGGCCGCGCGCCTTGCGCGCCTCCCGCACCGCCGTTTCGAGCTCGTCGCCCCCGACCTGCAACGCCACCGGTTCCTCCGTCTCCAGGAACTTCTCCAGGTCGCGGCGGTAGAAGCGCCACTGCTGCCCCGCCTTGAAGCCCTTGAGCTTGCCCTGCGCCAGCCAGCGGTAGAACGTCGGCTTGCTCACCTTCAGGAAGTCCGCCGCCGCCTTGAGGTCGAGCACCTCGTCGGCTGCGGCTACCTCGGGTTCATCCCGCTTTCGCTTACGCATTTCGCACCTCCCGTGTGCATGTCCAGAATGTCATTCTGAAACCATGTCATTCCGAGTCCCGATTCATCGGGGCGAAGAATCTCGGCGTGGCTGCAACCGAAGGTGAGATTCCCGCCTTCGGCAGGCAAGCCTCGCGGCGCTCGGAATGGCATCGGTCTTGTCGAAGGCTATTGGCCACCTTGCTCTTCATCCAACAGGTAGTCCGCCACGACGGCCAAGGTCTCGCCCAGGCGGCCGTCGTGTTCTCCATCGCGAATCATGTCAATGGTCAGGGGCGGCAAGCTGGACGCTGCCTGTTGGAGCGCATCGCTGAGCATGTCGCCCTGCAAGATTCCCTTGCGCGCGGCTATCAGCGCATCGGTCGCCTCAGAGGGCGTCACCGATTCCGCCGTCGCTTCCATCCCCCGTTCGATCGGCACCCCGAGGGAAAGCAACATCGCCAGGCGACCGCAGGCAAGAATGTAGGCGCGCAGCCGCGTGTCGCGGGCGGGCGGCAGGGCTTGCTCCATCTCCAGGCGACCGGCGAGGGCGGTGAGGGCGGGTACCATGTCACCGGTGACCTCGCCCGCGTACACCGTGCCCCAGACATACGTCGGCGCTCCCTGGCTCATCAGCTCCTCGGACATTCGACCGCCGTTGGACAAGCGCTGCCGGATGGCGCGCAAGAGGGGTTGAACGGCGACCGGCGCGCGTTCGGCGGCCTTCTCCAGCGCCGGGGCGATGGATGGGCCGTCGCGCAGGGTTTCGGCCAGGCGCCAGCAAAGCCAGATGAGGTCGCGGGAGTCCTTCGCGGAGAGCCGTTTGGCGGTCATCTGATGCTCCTTTTCGGCACGGATGGTGCTTATCAACCACTGGCGACCATTATCATATACCATAGTTGATAGCCGTTGTCAAGGCCCCTATGCGCCTTTTTCAGCCCCTGGGCCGTCCGTGTCCGCCGCAGGTGCAGGGCGAGGAAAGGTCGCAGCCCCCGGCGCGTTGAACATAATCAGCATGTCATGCCGCGCCCAGAGAGGTCGAGGACAGCGAACCGGCAGGGGATTGCTCCTGACGGCGGCGGTGGCGGGCGTCGTCGCGGGGTGCGCCGCCAGCCGCCCCAGCGAGCAGGAGTTGCGCGCCGCCCTGGTGACGCAGGTTCGGGAGGACGCGGAGCGCTACAACCAACGGATGGATCGCTACGACGCGCCCAAGTGGGAGATAGACGGCTCGAGCTGCAGCCTCATGCGGTCGCGCCGCAAGCCGGCGGTGAAGTCCGAGGAGATCACGATTCGCGAGACCGGGGGCCGTACGACCGTTTACGATTCGCAGGTGCCGCATGTGATCGAGACCTACATCAAGTCCGGCTCCACCGAGGAGGAGTGTCGCGAGGCGCCGGAGCGCAAGCTGGAACCGCAGCGGGTCACCTACAAGTACGAATGGGACTCGGTGACCAAGCGGTGGCACCAGGCCCGCACCGGCGGCATTGGCGACACATTCGGGATCGCGCAATAGCGGGTCCGCCGAGTAGGAGCGGGGCGCGCGAAGGACGGCTGCAGCCGGAGGGAACCTTCGCGGATTGAAGGTCGGGGAAGACGCGGAGCGCGGTCTTGGGCAAGGACAAGCGGCAATGATGGACTTCTCATACCGGTCGCCGGAGGGCGAGGTGCACCGCATCCGCGGCAAGTTCACGCCTCCGCACGCCAAGCAGGTGCTGCGGATCATCGTATCGGTGCTCGACTTCCCCGAGCCGGGCCGAGTGTCGGCCACCGGGCTGGCTCTGTCCGAGTCCGTCTATCAGGACCTCGGGGGCGCGGAGCGCAAGGCCGCCATCGGCCGCGCGCTTGCCCGCGCCGCCGCCGACCAGGCGATCGAGCAACTCGACGAGGGCACCCTTGACGGTCTGGTGCATCCCATCCTACGCCGGGACGCCCCGTGGCTGGAGGATTTCCGGCATCGCGCCTGTGAGTATCAGCGCAAGGGCGCTCGCGCCCTCATCTGCTCGGTTGCGCGCGACCCCCAGGAGACTCACGTCACGACCGCGGAATGCGAGCTGTGCTCCCTGCCCGAGTACTGGGAACGGTGCCGTCACCTGGCTGAAGTGCAGATCCACCGCGAGACGGTCGAGAAGCAGCGCCGCGACCCGCGGTGTGCAGCCAAGTGTGCGCGCGGCGAGGCCATCACCAGCCCGGCGATGTGCCGCCCCGGGGGCCGACCGTGCTTCGCGTGGGGCCACTTCACCCGGGCCAAGTCAGGGATCATCGTTACCACCGAGGAAGTGCCGCTGCGCCGCGTCCCCGGCGGCCCCGGGCGGTAGGCCGGATAATTCATAAGTCCGGGCTGGAGTCCCGACATGTCCGGGCGGTCACCTTTCTCCACCGTAAGCGGACAAGTCCACCATAGGCGGGCAAGTCGCCAGAAGTCGCGAGATGCAACTCGCCCGTCAGACCACGATTGACTAGCGCACGCGGATGGTGCCCGACGGCGCTGGCAGGGTATAGCCCTGATCCCATGCCAACTGCGCGAACACATGGTACGTGCCGCGGGCTATGTTGCGGGGGAAGAGGGCGTTCAGCGTTTGCTCGTAGTGGTGGCCCGGCCGGCCGGCGGGCGCGGCCAGGGCGAAAAGCAAAGGAGCCTGCCGCACCATCAGGTGCCCGCGCGTGCGCGTGAGCGTACCTGCAGGTATTCCCTCCGCGATGTCTGAATGGGCGAAGATGATGAACAGCTCCTCGTCGGGCGCGGCGCCGCCACGCCAACGGATGGCGGCGGTCACGGCAAAGGGCTCTCCCCGCTTGACCTGGCGCGGCATGGACACGCCCAGCAGGCTGCTGCCGCCGCCGCGCAACTGCAGCAGCGGGCGCGAGCCGGGGGCATCGGCTGCCTGGGGGAGGCCGGGGGGAAGCACCAACCCGCTCCAACCGTGATCCCGCAGAAGCACGTAGCCGGGAGGCGCGGCACTCAATTCCGTGTTCGCGTACAGCGGCCGCTCGGGGGCAACGCACTCCCGCACGGCGCACACCACCTTCTCGGGGCGCCGGAAAACGTCTGGTCCGTCCCTGGCGACCGCCAGAGCCGCCGCCTTGCGAATCTCTGGGGCGAGCTGTTCCTTATGCCATGGGTGCGACAGCAAGGGGTTGCCCAAGACCAGCGGTACCGGTCGGTGGTCTAGGGCATAGTAGTGGTACAAGCCTGCGGAGAAGACATCGTCACCCCAGAGCAGCACGACGGCATCGGAGGGGATATTGGTCAGCACGACAGCGGCGGCATCCAGAAGCGCATAGTCCCCGCTGCGGTCGGCCAGTTTCCGGTTGGCCGCGAGCATGTTGAGCGGCAAGATCAGAGCCACCACCGCTGCTGCCGCCGGCACCAGGCGCGCCAGCCTGGGATCGAGCCGGCGCCCGCGCACCGCCGCCAGCACGTAGCCAAGCCCCGCCCCGCACCAGGCGCTGACCACGATCAGGGCCGGCAGGTAGAACGGGTCCCGGTCGGGTACGCGGTAGAAAGCCGCCCACGTCGCCACCACAGCGAAGCTCAATGTCAACGAGATGCCCAGCGCGCGATACCGGGACGAACGCACCATGCCGACCATCCCCACCAGCACTAGCGCCAGC
>DATLAK010000093.1 GCA_035527535.1 Armatimonadota bacterium | reverse complement strand
CAATCTCGCCGGCCTGCCCGCCATGTCCATCCCCGCGGGGTTCGCTGACGGCCTGCCTATCGGGCTTCAGATCACGGGCAAGCCGCTCGCGGAGGCGACGATTCTGCGCGCCGCGCACGCCTTCCAGCAGGCGACGAACTTCCACCGCCTGCGACCGCTGCAACCACCATCGGGGTTGCAGGGAGCAGTGGTCGAGTGGGCGCGCGGTGGGAGGCGCTGACGATGGGCGCTAACCCTGCTGCCAGAGGGGTATGGGCAGCCTCCCGGGTCATTCGGGGTATGACCTCGAGAAGTGGGGGGCCTTTGGGCGCGCCCCGACAGGTCGGGGCGCGGAGGTAGGGGCAAGGCATACCTTGCCCCTACGAGGTCGCGCCCGGTGCGTCGCCCAACCATCCCCACTAGAATCGGTCACACCCGGTCATTGGCCGCGTTGGGGCGCCCCGGCGGCCACCGCAGAAGGCGCCGCCGGCTCGCGCAGGGCCGCCCGCAGCAGCGCGGCGCCGATGGGCGCTGCGGCCGAGCCGTGCCCTCCCTGCTCCACGACCACGGCGACGACAACCTGCGGTCGGGCCACGGGCGCGAAGCCGACGAACCAAGCATGCGGCTTGCCGTGCGGGTTCTCAGCGGTTCCGGTCTTGCCGCCAACCGGGAAGTTGGGGTCCCATATTCTCCGGGCGGTGCCGCGACGCACTACTTCCGCCATCCCCTCACGCACCAGCGCGGCGGTCGCGGGCTTGATGCCCACGCTGCGGGGCGCGGGCGCACTCACCCGGGAGCCGCCGACCGCCCGCAGCAGATGCGGGGTTACGCGGTGGCCGCCGTTGGCAATGGCGGCGGTCACCACCACGGCCTGCAGCGGCGTCACCAGGACGCCCCCCTGGCCGACCGCCATTTGGCAGGTATCGCCCGGATACCACGGCTGGTGCAGGCGCGAGCGCTTCCACCGCGGATTGGGCACCAGCCCGCTGCTTTCGTCCGGCAGGTCAATGCCGGTTTGCGATCCCAGGCCGAACGCTCTCGCCATGTGTTCGAGCTCTGCGCGGCCGACGCCGCGCCCGAGCTTGATGAACATGACGTTGCACGACTGCGCGATCCCCGACAGCAGGTCGAGCGAGCCATGACCCTGCTTCTGCCAGCAGCTGAAGCGCCACTTGCCGAGCTGATAGTAGCCGGGGCAGAAGAAACGGCTGTGGCGACCAGCGACGCCCCTCTCGATCGCCGCCGCCGCGGTGATGACCTTGAAGACGGAGCCGGGCTCATAGAGCGCGGTCGCGGCGCGGTCCTGCTGCGGGCGCGCGGCGCTGTTGAGATAAGCCCACTGGGCGCTTGAGAGCCTCCCGTTGAAGATATTGGGGTCGAAGGCGGGGCTGCTGGCAAGCGCCAGCACCTCGCCGCTGTGGGCGTCCATCACGACCGCCGCCCCGCGTCTGCCGGCCAGACCCTTCTCGGCGGCGCGCTGGACATCGGCGTCCAGGTTTAGCGTCACCGCGTCGCCGGCCGTCGGCGCTACTTGCCCCAGCACGCGCACCAGCCTCCCGCGCGCATCCACCTCCACTTGCTCCCCGCCATCGCTGCCGCGCAGCGATGCCTCCAGCTCGCGCTCGACGCCGTCCTTGCCGACGCGGTCGCGCGGGTTGTAGCCGCTGTCGCGCATCCGCTGCAGCTCCTGCGCGCTGATCTCTCGGACGTAGCCTAGGACGTGAGCGGCAAGCATACCCAAGGGGTAGTGCCGCACCGGACGACTCTGCAACTGCACGCCGCTCAGGTGCAGCGATGACTCAGCGGCGCGCGTGGCTACCGCCAGCGGCACGTCGTGGGCCACCACGACGCCGCTGAGCTGCCCATCCCCAGCCTTGACGGCAGCCGCTACGCGCGCCGGCTTCTCGCCCACCACCTCGGCCACCCGCTCGACACCCCCCGGTTCGCGGCCAAGCTCCTGCGGGATGACGACCAGGTCCAGGCACAGGCGGTTGGCGGCGAGGATGCGGCCGCGGCGGTCATAAATGACGCCGCGTGGGGCCTGGCGGCGGACGAGGCGAATGCGGTTCTCCTCGGACGCACGCCGATAGTCACGGCCGCCAATGATCTGGATCTGCCACAGGCGCGCGGCGAGCAGGCCAAAGATGAGCACCACCGCCAGGCGCAAGACCGTCTGGCGAGTCTTCACCGAGTCACCTCTTCCGGCGGCAGCAGGTAGCGTACGCGCCGCAGGGCAGCGCCGATGATGAGCGCGACCCCACCGTTGTAGGCCGCGCGCCCGCCGACATCGAGCGCCATCGTCCCCAGTCCTGCGCGGCTAGCGAAAAGGTGAAACACCGCCTCGTGCACCACGGTCAGGGCTGCCGCCAGGCTCATCATGATCAGCAGGTTCTCCGGGAACACGCGTCTACCGCTCTCGCCCGCAAGGTATCCGACGATGACCTTCGCTCCGGCAAAGACGCCGATCCAATTGCCCAGCAGAGCGCCCTCGAGCACGCCTGCGAAAAACCCCACTGCCATGCCCGCCCGCGGCCCGCTCAGGAGGCCGACGATGACCGTGACCACAAGCAACAGGTCCGGCGCCACGCCGCGAATCGCCGGATAGTCGAGCACGCTGAACTCCACAGCCGCGCAGACTATGATCAGCCCGGCGGTGAACGTGACCCTGCGTGCCAATCGGCGACCTCCCTGGGCGTAGTTCGGCGGCTTGCGCCGCCCATCCTGCCCCACGGCCCCGGGATGCACGCCAGGGGCCCGGCTATGGTTGGTCATCGCAGGACTCAACGCGGCGTCGTCGAACCGAGCGGGAAGGTCAAGCCTGGCACCACCTGCGGCCAGGGCGCCTTCGACGGAGGTGGAACCCATGAACTTTCCAACCC
>DATLAK010000092.1 GCA_035527535.1 Armatimonadota bacterium | reverse complement strand
CCAGTGGGGATGGTTGGGCGACGCGCCGGGCACGACCTCGTAGGGGCAAGGCATGCCTTGCCCCTACCTCCGCGCCCAAGGGCGCCCCCTGCTTTTCGAGATCATACCCGCCGCGCAGGAGAGGGTCATAAGCGCGGGTATGCACACATCTGTGTGCGATAGCAAGTCGGCAACATTCCAGCCTGATGCCCCTGGACGCCGCTCGAGGCGAGACGCTTGCGCCACCAAGTATGAATAATACGCGCTACGTTCGGAGGGTGAACGCCGGCCGCCTTGCCATGAGTTGTCAACGGCTTCGGCGAGATTCAAGCGGCATTGACGTCCTGCGCCGGCGCGCCGCGGCGTCGCGCGCCGACGAAGGGCGGTGCGCTTGCGCGCCAGTGCGACAGAGCCGCCCAGTCGGGGTCTCAGTTCAGCGCGGCAATGTGGAAAAGATGCATGGTCTCCAGGCAGCCCGGCGAGCGCGGTCCGGGTGCCCCTCGTGCGCTTCCGCGCGTGGGCGCGGTTGCGATTGCAGTCGCTGGATCGCACCAGGGAGAGCAGCATGCGACCATGCACCTACGGCCGACCATACGGCGCTGGGGCTCCGACCGGCAAGGCGTCGGCGGCCACCCCCTGGCGGCTGTGCAGCTCGGGCCCCATCGGCCTGGGAGTCGCCCCCCTGCGGTTGCCTGCGAGCCTCGCCGTGCCTGCCGGCTCCCGCGCCGCGCGCCGGGTGCGGACCGTCGCTTGGGTTCAGGTGCTGCGCTGCGCGCTCGCGGCCGCGGCTCTGGTGCTCACAGTGTCCGAGTCGTGGGCGGCATCTACGCGCGTGGCGGTGGTGAAGAGCCGAGCCTTGTCTGGCTACGATGCCGCCGAGCAGGGATTCATGAGCGTGATCGGCGCCCAAACGCAGGTCAGCGTGACCCGATATAGCCTGAGCGCGAATTCCACGGCGGCGCGCCAGGTGGCAGCGCAGATCAAGGCCAACCCGCCACAGGTGGTGCTGGTGCTAGGCACCGAAGCGGCGCAACAAGTGGGCAAGGCGGTGGGGGACATTCCGGTGGTGTTCGCTATGGTCGTGGACCCGGTTCAGAGCAAGCTCATGGACAACCCTGGGCGGCCCGGCGGCAACATGACGGGAGTGCACCTGGAGATCCCGGCCTCCGAGACGCTGCAGGCGCTGCGGCGCGTCGTGCCCACGGTGCGAATTGTGGGGGTCATTTACGACCCCTCCAACAGTGAGCCCGAGGTGGACGAGATCACCGCGGGGGCGCGCTCAGTGGGGCTGCGAGTGGTGGCGCAGGCGGTGCGCTCGGCGGCCGAGGTGCCGGCGGCGGCGGGGAAGCTGCGCGGCAAGGTGGACGCCATCTACGCCCCGATTGACACGACGGTCTACAGCCCGCAGTCGGCGAAGTACGTCCTGCTGTTCGCGGTGCGCAACGGCCTGCCGGTGGCGGGATTCTCGCCCAACCTGGTGCAGGCGGGGGCGCTGCTGGCGCTCTACCCGGACTACACCGACATCGGCCGCCAGGCGGGATACCTGGCGTTGCGCATCATCTCCGGCGAGGCGCCGGGGCGAATCCCGGTGGTCGGGCCGCGCAAGTCCCTGCTCGCGCTCAACCTGAGCGTGGCGCGCGCGCTGGGGTTGACGGTTCCCGAAACGCTGAGGCGGTCGGCGGACAAGGTCTTCAAGTAGGGCGACACAGGAGCGAGGTAGGCGGCACATGCGGCTGACTAGACGGTGGCGAAACCTGGGGCTGGGCCTGAGCGCGCGGTTTGCGCTCTGGGCCACGCTGTTGGTGACAGCGGCTGCGGTGGTGCTCGGAGTGTTCTTCGTGCGCCAGCAGTCACGCCAGATCCACGAGAGCTTGCGGGCGCGCGGGCTGGCGCTGGCCAAGAACGCCGCCTACAACAGCGAATATGGGGTGCTCGTCGGCTCGCAGCAGATGCTCCACCAGCAGTTGGCCGGCATCACCCGCGAACGCGATGTCGCCTACGCCTGGGTGGAGGACGCCAACGGCAGCGTCCTGGCGAGCGCCGGCATGTCGCCGCAGCAGGTCAGGTCCCGGCGCGACGACGGCAAGCGGGCGGAGCAGGTTGAGGCGCCGCGCTCGCGCATGTACCGCGTACGGTCGGGGGTGACCGTATGCGAGGTCGCCGCCCCAGTATACACTACCGCCGACGACACGCCGGGGCTGGAGTCATCGTTGCTGTCGGAGCAGACCCCCCAGCAGCCGACCGACGCCTCGCCGGCGCGCCGGCGCATCGGCGTGGTGCGAGTGGGAATGTCCCACGACGGCGTCAACGCCGCCATTGCCGGGGTCGTGCGCACGACCGCGCTGCTGACGGGCGGGGTCGTGCTGTGCGCGATTCTGATCGTGATCGCCCTCGGGCGCAGCGTTACTCGTCCCCTCGAGCAACTGGTCACGGCCGCGCAGCGCGTGGCCCGGGGCGACCTGACCTTCGAGATTGACGACTCTCGCCGCGACGAGATGGGGCAGTTGTCGGGCGTCTTCAATAACATGGTGCGCAGCCTGCGCGCCCTGATCAAGCACATGCAGGACGGCATCGTCCAGATCGGCGCCGCCTCGTCGGATATCGAGGGCCTGGCCGAGCAGCAGACCGCCAGCTCCGTCGATCAGGCGGTGTCGGTGGAGGAGGTTACCTCGTCCCTGGAGGAGCTCGCCGCCTCCGCCGCCGGGATCGCCGACCGCTCGGAGTCGGTGGTGACCACCGCCGAGGAAACGGTGGCGGCCGCCATCGGCGGTCAGCACACCGTCAGCGCCGCCCTCGAGGGCATGGACCGCATCCGCGAGACGGTGCAGAACATCGCCGCCTCCTCGGTGCGCCTGGGCGACCGCTCGCAGAAGATCGGCGATGTCCTCAACATCATCCAGGAGATCGCCTCCGAGACCCACCTGCTGGCGGTCAACGCCGCCATCGAAAGCGCGGCTGCCGGCGAGCACGGGCGGCGCTTCGCGGTAGTGGCGGGCGAGGTGCGCCGCCTGGCCGAGCGCTCTCGCGCCTCCGCCGAGGAAATCGCGTCTCTGGTCGCCGAGATCCAGGGCGCCATCAGCGCCTCGGTCATGGCCACCGAGCAGGGCACCAAGGAAGTCGGCGTGGGGGTCGAGCTCGCCCGCGGCGTGGACAGCGCACTCCAGGAGATCGTCGCCCTGATCGAGAAGACCACTCGTACCGCACGCGAGATCTCGCTCGCCACCCAACAGCAGCGCGCCGCCAGCGACCAGGTGGTGGCGGTCATCCGCGGCATCGCCGATAACGCCCGCGACGCCGCCGAGGGCATGCGAAAGGCCTCCGGCCTCGTCAATCAGTTGACCTCCCTCGCCGCCGGCTTCGAGGAGGAATCCAGTCGCTTCGTCTTCAACGGCGAGCACCCGCCGGCCAGCGGCCCGCCGCCCGCCCACAGCCCGCGCCTCGACCGCCAGCCGGCGGACGACGCGGCGCATTCACTTGCCTCCGAGCAGTCGTCGTAACCGGCGCGGGTGTGACCTCGAGAAGTTGGGATGAGGCTCAACCCATGGAGCATGGCCGCCCCGGTGGCTAGGTCGCAAGGCGACCGCCACGGCGGCCTTTGGGCCTAGCCGCCGTGTGGGCGACCCGCCTCGTCGGGTCGCCAGATGACACAGGCGAGGGCGCCTATGCGCCACGCGGGATGCACGGCGCCACCTCTCCGGTCAACTCCACCAACGAAAAGCGATCACACCCACCGGCGCTCGCGGCGGGGATAGGGGCACAGCGCCGCGCGGTCGAGGGGGCAGCGGGGGCACTGCGGACATCGTGCCTTGCATACCTGGCGGCCGTGGGCGATAAGGTTGAGGTGAAGGGCGCGGCGGCGGGGGGGCGGGACCAGCGGTTCCAGTTCGCCGTGGGCGCGGTCAGCGCAGACCTTGGGCCCGATCAATCCCAGACGCCGGGCCACGCGCAGCACGTGCGTATCCACCGGGAAGACCTGCCGGTCGAGGGCGAACAGCAGGACGACGTTGGCGGTCTTCAGCCCCACGCCGGGCAGCGCCAACAGGTAGTCGCGGGCCTCGCCGTCGCTCATGTGGGCGAGGAAATCGAGGCTGAGGCGGCCGCGCTCGCGCCCGATATGGCGCAGGATGTGCTTGATGCGCGGGGCCTTGACGTTGCTCAGCCCGCCGGGGCGAATGGCGGCCGCAATCGCGCGCACGTCGGCGTCCGCCACCTGGTTCCAAGACGGGAACCGCTCCCGCAGGCGCGCCCAGGCGAGGCCGCTGTTGACGTCGCTGGTGTTTTGCGACAGGATGGTGGCGATCAGCACGTCGAGCGGCTTGCCCGCCGGCGGTGCGCCCGGGCGGATCAATGTGGAGGGCTTGGCGCGCGGGGAATGCGGGAGCGCGTACTCCTTTTCCAGCGCTGCGGCGATGGCAACCACCCGCCGCCGCCGGGCCGCCGGCGACTCGCTGCCCGGCGCCGCGATCATCCCCTCACGCCTCGACGACGACGGTCTGGTCGCGGCGCGGTCCCATGCGCGCCATGAGCAGCCGCGCGCCCGCGATCTCCGCCAAGCGATCGAGGTAGGCTCTGGCGGCGCGGGGCAGCCCCGCCGGCGACGTCACCCCGGTCGTCTCCTCGCGCCAGCCCGGCATCTCCTCGTACACCGGCGTGCAGCGCGCCAGGGTCTCCAGGGAGGTGGGGAAGGTGTGACGCTGTTCGCCGTCGCAGCGATAGGCGACACAGATGGGTATGCGGTCGAACTGATCGAGGACGTCGAGGTGGGTGACGGCGAGGTGCTCGATGCCGTTGAGCATGGCGGCCTTGCGCGCGACTACCGCATCGAACCAGCCGATGCGGCGCGGGCGGCCGGTGGTGGTGCCGAACTCACGCCCCTGGACGCGGAACTTGTCCGCGAGCTCGGGCTCGCATTCGGTGGGAAACGGGCCCGCGCCGACGCGCGTGGTGTAGGCCTTGACCACGCCGACGATGCGGTGCAGCCGCTTGGGCGAGACCCCGCTGCCGACCGCGGCGGCGGCGGCAATGGGGTTGGAGCTGGTGACGAACGGATAGGTGCCGAAATCAATGTCGAGCAGCGTCCCCTGCGCCCCCTCGAACACGACTTGCTTGCCGTCGTCGAGCGCCTGATTGATGACGGTTGCGATATCGGCCACCAGCGGCGCCAACTCCTGCGCCGCCGGCGCCAGCTCGGCATAGACCTGGTCGAAGTCGAGCGGCGGCGCGCCATAGACCTTGGTCAGCAGCGCGTTCTTGTGCGCGAGGGCGGCGGCCAGCTTGTCGCGGAAGACCGCGGGCTGCGTCAGGTCAAGCGCGCGCAGGCCGCTGCGGGCGTACTTGTCGGCATAGGCCTGGCCGATACCGCGCAGGGTGGTGCCGATGGCGGCGGCGCCGCGCGCCTGCTCCTCGGCCGCGTCGAGCGCGCGATGGTAGGGCAGCACCAGGTGCGCGCTCTCGCTGATCAGCAGGTGGTCGCGCACGGCGATGCCGCGCGATTCCAGTTCGCGCATCTCGCCCAGCAGCCCCTGGAGGTCAATCACCACCCCGTTGCCCAAGAGGCACGCCTTGCCGCGCAGAATGCCGCACGGCACCAGATGCAGCGCGAAGTGCTCCTCGCCCACGAACACGGTGTGACCGGCGTTGTTGCCACCGTTGAAGCGGACCACCATATCCGCCCGCTCGGCCAAGACGTCAACCACGCCACCCTTGCCTTCGTCGCCCCACTGGGCGCCGACTACGACTGTGCTGGGCACGCTCGCACCTCCCCGCTCGCGGCGGAAAAAATAAACCCAAACGGGGGGAACCATTTGGGTTAGGGACCCTGCCCCTGGGCAGTTCCTCGCGCAATGATAGCGCGAGGGCGGGGGCTTGTCAATGTCGGGGTGAATCCCTGCCCTGGGAACGGGTCCAGCCCTCACACAAATCTTGACACTACCCGATCAGCGTTGGTACTATTACTATGGCTCACGGGAACGCCACGACGATGGCGGCGGCCACGGGGCGACCGGGTTGGCGACCTTCACCGCCGGGCGGCTCGTCGGCCAGCCATTGGAGGGCTAGGGATAGTCCGAAAGCATTCCCTTCCCGTGCCCGGGCGGCGCGCTGAGGGCCAAGTTCATCACCCCGCGCATCTGTGGCAAGAACTCCGTCGCCTACGGCGTGGACTTCCGATAATACTCCCGACCAAGGAGGCTCCCGTGAACCAATTTCCCGAGTTCATGCGGCGGCCGGCCAATGCGGTGAAGCAGACCTCGCAGGCCGGCGGCCTGGAGGGCTATGTCTTCGACGGCGCCGACGGCAGCCAAGTGGTGATCTGGCAGTGCGCGCAAGGCGGCCGCAGCGAGATGGACACCCACGACTTCGACGAGTATGCCATCGTCGCGCAGGGCACGTTCGCCGGCACCATCGGCGGCCGTGCGATCACCCTCGGGCCCGGCGACGAGTACTTCATCCCCGCCGGCGTGCCCCACGACGGCGAGTACTCGGCCGGCTATCGCGCCATTGACGCCTTCGGCGGCAAGCGCGTAGAAAGAGCATAGGCGATAGCTTGGCCGCCATCCTCTCTTTCCAATTCGACAACTCATACCAGCGCCGCGTGCCTCAAGCTCGAGTTCGAGCTGCCCGCTAGCGTCAAGGCCACCTGGCCCTTGTTCTCGAAGCTGTGCCACGATGCCAAGGAACTCGACGACATCCCCTACTACTGGCCGCAAGCCCAGGCGCTGGGGCTGCCGCTGATTCAGTACAGCGCCCGCGAGGTGAGAAGCAGCCTGACCTTCGTTGACTACGCCCAGGAGTGCCCCGCCTAGCGGGGCGTCTCCGCCGAGCGCGTCATGGCCCACCTCGTCGCCTGCGGCGTCGCGCTCGACGAGGTCGGCTTCCAGACCGACAACGGCTCGGAGTATGGTGGCGGTCAGGATCGCCGCGGCGTCCCGCATGGCTTCAAGCCGACCGTGGAAGCGCGCCGGGTGACCCACAACTTCATCCCGCCCTCGGTGCACACTTGCCAGAGCGATGTCGAAACCGCGCATCACCCTGTGGCCCACTGCTTTCCTCGAAGATCACTCCTACATCTTGTTGCCAAAGGAAATTCAACGCCTGCGGGGTAAGGATCTACCTGTTCATCCTTGGGGTGAATCCCGACCGGCTCCGCCGTGAAGGCGCTCTCTCGTCGGGCGGAGAATCCCACTCACGAGGAGGATATGATCTGATGCTTACACGCGAAGCGATGGAAGGCGTCTATTGCCTTCCCCCAACCCCATTCGACCAGAACGGCATCTTCGACGAGCAGGCCTTTCGCGAGAACGTGCGCAAGCTGGCCGCCGCCGGGATCCACGCCGTCGTCACCACCGGCAGCCTGGGCGAATTCCACACCATTTCCTGGCCCGACCACCAGCGCCTCGCAAAGGCGCTAGCCGAGGAGTGCAAGGCCGCGGGCATCGTCTCCGTCTGCGGCTGCTCCGGCGTCAACACCGACGAGGCGATCATGAAGGTCGCCGCCGCCGAGAAAGCCGGCTGCGACGCCGTCATGAACCTCAGCCCCTACTACCTGAAACTGACCCGCCAGGAACTGATCAAGTTCTGGCACGACCTCGCCGAGGCGTGCCCCAACATCGGCATCGTCATCTATAACAACCCCCAGACCTCCCAGATCCACGATGTTGAGACCTACCGCGGCATCATCGACATCAAGACCTTCTGCGGCGCCAAGGAAGCTCACTACGACTGGTCGCTGTGGTGCAACCTGCACCGCAACTTCCCGGAACTCGGCCTGTTCACTTCCACCGAGCCCGACTGGTACATCCCCACGATGAAGATGGGCGAGCGCGGCTTCTTCACGATGACCGGCGCGGGCATCCCGCACTACGCCGTCGAGATCTACGACCTGTGCAAGAAGGGCCTGTGGGACAAGGCGCTCAAGATGATTGACCGCTGGCAGGAGATGGCGCGCGACATCGCGAGCCAGCCCTTCCTGCAGGGCTATGGCCTCGGCGGCCACAAGGCGAAGATCAACGCCTTGGGTTACCTCAGGTGCGGCTACATGCGGCGGCCGTTCATATCGGTGCCCAAGCAGAACGAAGAGAAACTCGCCGAGTACCTCCACTCGAAATACGCAGATATGATACGCGGCTGAGACCGTACCGCAGCAGGGCGCGGTGAGAGCAGCCAGAGATTAGGAAATCGGGGATAGTTCCCCATTTCCGAGTACCAGATGCGCCGGGGCGTGGCGATTGGGCTTTGCGGGGCACCGGTCGTGGCGGTGACGTACGTTTGTTGCACTGAGGCTTCCCGGCGGCATCCTCCAGGCGAGTTACGACGGAGTGGGGCGCAGATGGGAGTCACCCGCACATGAGCACAAGCCACAGATATGTCCGCAGGCTTCTCCCTCGACAGTCTCCCGGCGATTCACTATACTACTGGGTGAGCTTGGCGGCGCGGGAGCGGCGCTGCCGGCGGATGCGGTCGCTGTGCCCCGGAGGAGCAGAGGTGTCATCGGATCCCATGGAGGCGGTGCAAAGGCTAATGCGCACCGCGCTGGCCGGACTGGAGGGCGCGGGGGGGGCGTTGCTGCGCGCGATGCTGTCCCACCACCTGGGATGGGACGAGACCGAGGCGCAGGCGGGGGGCAAGCCCGCCACCCTACCGGCGGGCAAGCTCGTGCGCCCGCGGCTGTGCCTGCTGTCGTGCGCGGCGGTGGGTGGCGACCCGGAGGTGGCGGCTCCGGCGGCGGCGGCGATCGAGCTGGTGCATAATTTCTCCCTGATCCACGATGACATCGAGGACCGCGACGAGATGCGCCGCGGCCGGGCGACGGTGTGGAGGCGCTGGGGCGAAGCCCAGGCCATCAACGCCGGCGACGGCATGTACTCCCTCGCCTATGCCGCCCTCGGCGACCTGGGCGCCGCCGGCGCCGGGGACACCCGCCACCTGCGGGCGGTGGCGCTCCTGAGCCGGGCCTGCGTGCGGCTGTGCGAGGGGCAAGCGCACGACCTCGCGCTGCACAACCAGCCGCGGGTGTCGCCGCGCGAGTACCTGGACATGATCGGGCGCAAGACCGCGGCGCTCATGTCGTGCGCGACACAGCTCGGCGCGTTGTTTGGCGGCGCGAACGACCAGACGCAGGCGGCGTTTCGCCAATTCGGCTTCGACCTCGGCATCGCGTTCCAGATCCGCGACGACCTCTTGGGCATCTGGGGCGACCCCGATAAGACCGGCAAGTCGGTCGGCACCGATCTCAGCCGCAAGCGATGCTCCTATCCGGTCATCTGCGCGCTGGAGCGGGCGCGGGGCGAGGAACGCGAGACGATCCTCGCCGCGCAGGGCGCGTCGTCGCCGGAGCGCATCGCCGCCGTGGTGGACGCGCTCCAGCGGCTCGGCGCGCTGGCGCAGGCGGAAGACCTGGTCGCCCAGAAGCACGAGCGCGCGTGGGCCGCGCTGGGGTCGGTGCAGTTGGCGCCCGGCGCTGCGCACGCGCTGCGCGAGCTGACGGAGTTCCTGACCGTCCGCCAGCGCTAGCCTGCCGAGCCGTGACCCCGCCATGGAGCGCCGCCTGGCGCGCGTTCGTCAGCGGGGGAACGCCGGGGCCCGCGCGAGCGTCAGAAGGGTTGACAGTGCCGGGGGCGTGTGATAGATTGAGGCACGCTATCCCCGGGGTGTAGAAATGGCGCACAGGAGGCTTGGTATGGTCAGGCGCCTCACGGTACTCGCGATCGCGGCTGCGGCGCTTGCGTTGGCGCCGCGGGCCTACGCGATCGAGGCACAGTTGGGCGGCATCCGGCTCGACCAGCCGGCCATGGATCTCCTCGATGAACCGCTCTACGGCCCGCCGGACTTTTTCGGTCCGGCGGGGGCCGTGGTAACCTACGGGCTCACGGCTCCGACGCGACTAGCGGCGGTCGGAGCGCCCGCAGGGGTGGGGTTCGCACCGCTTGCGCCGGCGAGAGGTTTCGTCCCGAGTAGAGGTGGCGGCCGCGGTAGTGAGGTAGAGGAGGCCGCTCCCGCACCGCTGCCGGCGGCCAGCAGCTTCGCTCCCCCCGCGGCGATCCCCACCGTGCCGGTGGTGGTCGAGGACGACAGCACCGCAACCTATTGGCTCTACAACATGCCCGGCCCAGTGCAGGTCGTCGTCGGGCTCAACGCCGCCGGCCGCGTCAAGACGATCACCGTCTCCGGCAGCTGGTACCGGGGGGCGCGGACGGAGCAGGGCATAGGACTCGGCGACCAATACATTGCGGTGCTTGAGAAATACGGCTTTCCCGACTCGACCCAGGGCGCGGGGGGCAACCTGGTCTTGCGTTACGCAAACGCCGGCCTGACGCTGACGCTGACGAGTCTGCGGGTGACTACCATCGCCCTCGCCAAAGGAACGGCGGCGGCAGCAGCGCGGCCCGCCGCAGGCCCGGCGGCGGGTGTCGCTCCCACCTATGGCGGTGGCCGTGGCGGCGGCGGTGGGCGAGGTTCAGAATAGCTAGCAGCCGAAGGTGGGGAGAGAAGCAATGGGCAGGGCAAGGATGCAGCAGGTGGTGGTTGTCGCGGTGGTGGTGGCGCTGGTCGCGGCGCTGTCGTCCCCCGCGCTGTGCCTGGAGATGAAGCTGGCGGGCGTGTCACTGGGCGACACGCCGGACGATCTCCTGTCGTCGCCGTCGTTCGGCACGCCGGACGCGATGTTCGCGCCCGGCAACGCGTTCAGCTTCATCGGGACGCAGGAGTTCGAGATGCCGGTATGGGCGACCGCCGTGCGCATGGCTGCAGTCGGCGGGGACCAGATTCAGTGGATATACAACCGCGACCCGGCGGTCATCGGCGTGCTCATGACCGGCAGCGGGATAGACGCCCACGTGACCAACGTCGTCGCCAGCCAGTGGCGCACTTTCGCTTCCTCCAAGGTTGCCGAGACCGAGAAGGGGATTCGGATCGGCGATACCTTCGCCGACGTGCTGCGGACCTACGGCTGGCCCAACCGCACGGAGATCATCAGCGAAACGGGACGCCGGATCACCCCGGCCACTCCTGCAGCCGGTGCGCCCGCCGCCCCGGGAGGGGCTATCAGCTTCGGCGGTCGCGGCGGCGGGCGAGGAGGGGAGGATGATGGCGGACCTGGCGCCCTGCCGCCCGTCGGCCCCGCCTTCGGTTTCGTGCCGGCGGGGGCGGCCCCGGGCGACGCGCTGACGGCCACGGCGAATGCGGGCCCGGCCGGAATGGTCGGTTTCACCAATAGCTGCATCTTGAGCTACCCCTCCGTTGACTTCGTCCTCTACCGCATGCGCGTTTTCCGTATCCACATCTACGGGCTCTGACCGGGTCGCCGCCGACGCCGGCCGGGAGTGGCGGCCGGCAGCGGCGTGGTTTGCCTGCCCCCCGCCCCATGGAATAATCCCGGCAGGGATGTCCCGCCGCGCGCACTGGCGCGCGTGACGCACACATATAGAATTGAGAGGCAGCAGGCTCATGCAACGCAGACATCGCATCGCCCTGACCATCGCCCTGCTGGTGGTCATGGTCGCGTCCTTCATGGCCGGCCGTCAGTTTCAGATCCTGGCTGACAGCACCACCGGCGGGCTGGAGGCGGTCCGCGCGCTGAGAGCGACCCGCGTCGCGAGCGCAGCCGGCGCCTCCGGCGCCCAGGGGCGCGACGAGGTGGACCTGCAACCGCTGGAGACGTTCGGCCAAGTGCTGGAGAATATTGATCGGTTCTTCGTATCGCCGGTTGGGGACCGCCGCCAGCTGACCTACGGCGCGATACGCGGCATGCTGGCGGCGCTCGACGATCCCTACACGCGCTTCATGGACCCCCAGGAGTACCAGTCGTTCCAGGAGGAGAACCAGGGACGCTTCGAGGGTATCGGCGCCACCATCGGCCTGACCGAAGTCAAGGGCGACGACGAGACGGCCAAGGTCACGCCGGGGCTGCGCTGTCCCGCGTGCGGATCGGAGATTCCCCTCCGCTCCTTCCGGCTGACGATCGTTGCGCCGTTGCCCGGGAGTCCCGCCGCCAAGGCGGGGGTGGAGGCTGGGGACCTGGTGCTGAAGATCGACGGCGCGCCCACCGACGGCATGACCGTCAGCGAAGCGGCCAAGCGAATTCGCGGCGAGCGGGGGACCACGGTTAAACTCCTGCTCGGTCGCGAGGGGGCCACCGCCCCCGTGCCCAAAGAGATCGTGCGCGGCCCCATCGAGCTGGCGACGGTCGAAACCAAGCTGCTGGATGACGGGATCGGGCTGATGCGGGTGAACTACTTCCACGACGACACCGGGCGCGCGGTAGCCGCGGGGCTGCGCAAGCTGCGAGCGCAGCACATGCGCGGGCTGGTGCTCGACATTCGCGACAACCCCGGCGGTCTGCTCAATCGCTGCCTCGAGGTAGTGCACCAGTTCGTCGCCGCAGAGCCGGTCGTCTATGTGCAGGAGCGCGGCCAACCCATGCGCCCGTTCTACGACGAGAACGGCAAGGGCAGCAAGTTCGATCTCCCGCTGGTGGCGCTCATCAACCGGGGCAGCGCCAGCGCCTCGGAGATCCTCGCCGGCGCGATCCAGGATGCGAAGGTCGGCCGGCTCGTCGGCACCCCCACCTACGGCAAAGGATCGGTGCAGACCATTCTGCCCCTGAGCGACGGCTCGGCGATGGCGCTGACGACCTCCAAGTGGTACACGCTGTCGCGCCGCGACATAGACCACAAGGGGGTGACGCCGGACGTGGCGGCCAAGACCGCGCCGGAGGCCGCCCGCAACGGCCCCGACGACTTGCAGTACCAGAAGGCCCTGCAACTGCTGCGGCAGCAGATTGCCGCCCGCAATTAGCGGGCGCGAGGGGACAGTTCCCCGCCGCCCAGCGCACCGCCCAGGCCCGGGGTGGGAAGGAACTGTCCCCTCCCAGCCCGGGATGTGAACGCGTGATGACGACCCCATCGCCGCGCCGCGCCGCCGGACCCGTCTTCCCGTGGATCCTGGCCGCGCTATTTCTGCTGGTGATCGCGGTTCTGTGGTGGCTGGGGCGGGCATCACGCCCTCCCGCCCCGCCGCCGTCGGCGCCCCGACCCGGCGGCGTCGGGGCGCCCGCGACCGGCGGTCGCCGCGCGCGCGCCCACGCGCGCCCGCCCGCCGTCGCCAGCCCCGCCCGGCCGATCACCGAGGGGCCGTCACCCAAGCCCCGGGAGCGCCCGCTGCTGCCCCACGATGGCGGCCGGGTGGCGATCATCGTTGACGACGTCGGCTACAACGCCGCCGTTATCCGCGAATTCACCGCGCTCCCCTATGCGTTGACTTTCTCGGTGCTGCCGGGGGTGGAGCGCTCGCGGGAACTGGCCCGCGCGTGCTCCGCGGCCGGGTTCGAGGTCATGCTGCACCTGCCGATGGAGCCCCTCAACTCGCGCCTCGACCCCGGCCCGGGGTGCATCATGGTGGAGATGACCGACGACCAGATCGCCGCCTTGGTGGAGGACGACCTGGCGGCGGTGCCGGCGGCGGTCGGGGTCAATAACCACATGGGGTCGCGCGCGACCGCCGATCCGCGAGTAATGCGGGCGGTACTGTCGGTGCTGCGGCGGCAGGGCCTGTTGTTCGTTGACAGCCGCACCACCGGGAGCAGCGTCGCCGGGCAGGTGGCTGCCGAACTGGGCGTGCTGCACGCCGCGCGCAGCGTCTTTCTGGACACCAACCTGCGGCCCGAACCCGGCACCGCCGAGGAGTTCCTGGAGCTCGCGCAGGAGCGGGTGGAGGAGCTGGGGCGCCTGGCTCAGCGCCGCGGCTGCGCCATTGGCATTTGCCACTACCGGGAGCAGACCGCGCAGATGTTGGCGCGCTTGCTGCCGTTGCTGCGGGAGGCGGGGATCGAAATCGTGAGCGTGTCGCAGCTCATCGGCACGCCCGGCGAGTCGGCCGACCCGGCGCCGGTAGCCCCGCGGACCTCGCCACGCGGCTACGCGCCGCGCTGAGACTGATGCTGCCGCGCCGCCGCGAGCATCGCCGCCCGCTCGACCGGGCGCACGTTTTCCACGATCCATTCGCGCATGTCGCGTCCGGCCGGCGTGTGCTGCGGGTACGAGATGAACTCGAGGTTGATGCCGAGCGCCCGCGCGACCGCAGCCGCCAAGAGGGGCCACACGATGCCGATATCGCCGACGATGGGCCGGCTTCCAGGCAGGCGCGCGAACCCCGACATCTCCATGCGGAAGGGGATGCCGGTGACCTTGGCCTTGGGCTTGCCCGCGGCGATGGCGTCGGCGACCGCGCCGGAGTCGCGCTCCATGTGCCACGCGCGATCGAGGTTGGGGTCGAGATCGATGCGGATGAGCTCCTTGGCGGCCAGGGAGTAGGTGGGGAGACCCTCCCAGGCGGCCCACATGCCGTGGCCGGTGAAGGTCTCGAAGGGGCCGTCGTGGATCTCCTGGGTGAGGGCGACGGCGGACTCGATGATGACGTCGGCGTCGGCGAGCAAGGCGGCGATGCGCGCGGCGCGGTCGGTGATGGAGATGCTGTCGCCGATGGCGAGGCCGACGGCGCCGCCGCCGACGAGCTGGGGGATGCTGACCAGCACCGGGGCGCCGCGTTGGTGCCCCGCGCCGATCATGGTGCGGCGGTCAGCCCCGGCACCCACGATTTCCTCGAGGGGTACGCCGGCGGCTCGCGCCAGCTCCTCGGCCTCGCGCGCCAGGCGCTCGGTGCGCAGGCCCAGGGGATAGGAGAGATTGCCCGCCGCCTTGATGATGTCGGAGCCCTGCGCATCGAGCGCGCGCTCGATAAGGGGACGATCAACCGGCATTTCGTCGGCGATGATGTCGAGCCAGCCCGGGGGCAGCACGGAGATCTCGAACCTGCCGTCCATGGGCAGCGCCGCCGGGTCGAAGCCAAGCGCGTCGCCCGCCACCCGGTGCACGCGCTCCAGCGCGCCCGCCATCTCGTGGGCGATGACGGCGGAGGAGGTGGTGACGCCGTCAACGATGCCGCGGTGGATGAGCTCGGCGAGCAGGGACGTTACGCCCTCGTGCAGGTTGGGGCCGCTGCCGGTGACGACGACGACCTTGCCGCCGCGCTCCTTCGCGCGCGCGACGGCGCCAGCGGCTTGATCAATGCGCTCGCGCACATCGCCTGCCAACCCGGCGCGCAGCGTCTCTATCATGCCCTCGTTGATTGCCATGCGCGGTTCTCCCTAATGCCCGCCTTCGCTGTCGTTGCTCCGTGCGGCCTCGGTTAGCGGTGATTATAGCAGCATTTCCGCACGCGGCCAAGCGCCGCTGGCAAACGCGGGTGGGACCGATTTTAGTGGGGGTGGTTGGGCGACGCACCGGGCGCGACCTCGTAGGGGCAAGGCATGCCTTGCCCCTACATCCGCGCCCAAGGGCGACCCCCACTTTTCGGTCACACCCCAAGCCGGGGGCGGCTTGACCCCGTGCGCGGCGCGCGGCTATAATCCTGTGGCAATCGTTCACCGCGGAGGTCGCGCCATGACGCATGTCGTCGGTATCATCCCTGCCCGCTACGGCTCCACGCGCTTTCCCGGCAAACCGCTGGCGGACCTGCTGGGCAAGCCCTTAGTGCAGCACGTGTACGAGCGCGCGCGCGAGGCGCAGACCCTGGAGCGCCTGGTGGTCGCCACCGACGACGACCGCATATTCCAGGCCGTCACCGGCTTCGGCGGGGAGGCGGTGCTGACGCGCCCTGATCATCCCACCGGTACCGACCGCCTGGCCGAGGCCGCGGCGGATATGGAGGCGGAGGTCGTCGTCAACATCCAGGGCGACGAGCCGCTGATTGAGGGGGCGGTGATTGATGCGGCGGTGCAGCCGCTGCTCGCGGACGCCTCCATCCCCATGGGCACCCTGGTGGCGCGCATCACTGATCCCGCCGACCTGCACAACCCGAATGTGGTCAAGGTGGTGATGGACCGCCAGGGCTTCGCGCTCTATTTCTCGCGGTCACTCATCCCCTACGTGCGCGGCGGGAATGGCGCGCAGACGGTCTACTACTATCATCCCGGGCTCTACGTTTACCGCAAGGAATTCTTGTTAACCTACGCCTCCCTGCCGCCGACGCCGCTGGAGCAGGTCGAGAAGCTGGAGCAGTTGCGCGCGCTGGAGCACGGCTACCGCATCAAGGTGGTGGAAACCCAGCACAACTGCATCGGCGTGGACACCCCCGCCGACCTCGAGCACGTCAAGCGCCTGCTGCAGCGGGGGCGGTAGTACCTGGTGACGAAAGTGGGCGCAGGCAACCCCATCATCCCGCTGAGCACGCGCCGGTCATCGCGAGGAGGTTGTGAGCCGCAGGCGCAGGACGGCGGTGCTACCGAGCCGGCGATGGCATGGCCGGCGAATGATGGCCGCCCGTTACCCTATTCGCGGCCGAGCCGGGTGGCTAGCGCCGGTGCGGATGCTCATGCCCCGCCTCGTGCAGGTGGGGGTGAACGTGCACCAGCTCGCCGTGCGCGTGCGCGTGCGCGTGGATGAGGTTGACGGACAGCAGCAGGTCGAGGTCGCCCAGCACCTGCGCGACGGGAGCATCGCCCACCAGGCGGTGATCCTCGGACAGCACCAGCGCGCGGTCGGCGACCTCCGGCACCAGCGCCAGGTCGTGGCTGGCGGTGACCAGCGTCACCCCTGAGTGATGCAGGACCTCAAGGAACTCCCGCAACCACTGCTGGCTGCGCGGGTCGAGGCCGGCGCTGGGCTCGTCCAACAGGAGCACCCGCGGGGCCACGGTCAGCAGGCTCCCCAGGGCGACCTTCTGCTTTTCCCCGCCGCTGAGCCGCTGCGGTGAACGCCCGCGCAGGTGCTCGATGCCCAGCAGGCGAAGCACGTCGTCCACGCGCTGCCGCACCTGCGGCGGCGCCAAGCCGAGCTGCAGCGGGCCGAACGCCAACTCCTCGTCTACGCGCGCGTTGAAGAGCTGGGCGTCGGCATGCTGAAACAGCAAGCCCACCTGCTGCCGGAACACCCGGGAGAAGGGCGGCGTCTCTACCCGCTCCTCGCTGAGCCGCACGCCGAACGCGGTGACGCTGCCACCAGCAGCGAAGTAGAGGCCGTCGAGCAAGTGCAGGAGCGTGGACTTGCCGCTGGCGTTGGCGCCCAAGATGGCGACGCGCTCGCCGGCGCCGACGGTGAAGCTGATGTCGCGCAACGCCGGCGCGCCGTCCGGGTAGGCGTAATCTACATGCTCGACCTCGAAGACCGATGCGTTCATTGAACCCTACGTCAACCGCTCCAGCGCCAGCAGTCCGACCATCAGCCCCGCCACGGCGGTGAGAAACAGGCCATCGGCGAGCCGCAGGCGACTGCGCGCGGCGATCCGCACCTCGCCGTCCCAGCCGCGCGCCAGCATCGCCCGGTGGACGTCCTCGGCCAGCGCGCGCGTGCGCCGCAGCAGGCTGCCGATGCCGGCGGCGACCCACCGCTGCTCCGCGCGCAGCGAGCCGGGAGCGAGGCTGCGGCTGAGCTTGGCCAGATGGGTCTCCTCGGCGGCGCGCAGCAGCACCGCCAGGTAGCGCTGCATCATCGCCAGCACCATGCCGAATGCCCGCGGCATCCCCAACCGCCGCAGTCCGGCGAGCAGCGCCGCCGAGTCGCTGGTTGCCACCAGCAGCAGCGCCAACAGCACGCAGTCGGTCGAGCGCAGGAGGAAGCGCGTCGCCACCACCACGCCCGGCTGCGTGACGGCGATGACCTCGGGCAAGGCCCATGGCCCCAGCCGTAGCCCGGGAGCGAGCCGCCACAGCGTCCACATCGGCTCCCCGGGCGTCACCAAGTTGAGCGTCGCCGGCAGGATGATCGCCAGGCTGAACAACGGCACGCCCAGCCACACGCGCAGCAAGCGTCGCGCGCCCACGCGGCTCGCGACGCATACCGCCACCACCCCGCCCAGCAGCACCGCCAGGGGAACCAGCCCATGCACGAAGGTCGCGCCGAAGATGAGCAGCAGGAACCCAAGGACCTTGGCCCGGGGTTCGATGCGCGTCAGCGGCGACGCGGGTGGGGCCTGCGCTCCCGCCAGCTCGCGCGCCAGCGCCTCGCCCAGGCGCGCCAGCGCGCGGCGCGCGACCCTCCCCGCACAGCGACGGGTTCGGCGCTCGCTACCGGGCGCGGGCATCAGCGATGGAGCACAGCCGCCCTCGGCTGTGTCCGTGCCGGCTTGCGCATACCACTCAGGCAGAGTTTGACTGGTCACGGCGCGCGAGTACCCGACCGATCAATAGTGTCACGGCGACGATAACGGCCACTCCCATCACCGCCGACAGGATGTAGGACCCACTCAGCGCCGGCAGCGACGCGTTCTCCTGGCCGGGGAGCGCGTAGTCGGGCAGCGGCGCCCGCCACCGTCCGGACAGCCGCGCCATCTGCGCCGGGAGGTAGCCAACCAGGTCGCGCACCTCGTCCGCGCCCCATTCGCCCCACGCCGTCTCCGCCCCCAACTTGGCGGCGACGATGATGCCCAGCGGCGACAGCGCCACCAGCACCAGGAGCGCGATCCACAGCTTGGCCGTGGTCTTCATGGCTGCGCCTGCGGTTCCCCGGCCATCGCGCAGGTCCCGGACACAGCCGGGGGCGGCTGTGCTCCATGCCTGGTCGTCTCGGGCGCCGACGGCGCGCGCAGCAAGGCCGGCTCCGCGCGCTGCAGGTAGGCGACCACCAGGCCGGTGACCACCGCCTCGACCAAGCCGAACACCAGCAAGTGCTCGGCCGCCATCACCGGGACGGCGACGCTCAGCGGATAGGGCGCGTACAGCGCGCGCCCGGCGGCGTTGTGCGCGATCAGGGGTTGGAGGCCGAACTCGACGGCAGCGGCGAGCGCGGCCGCGTTGAGGCCGACATATCCCCCGATCGCCGCGCCGAGCCAGCGCCGCCGCGAGGTGAGGGCGGAGCGGCCCGCGATGAGCCGATACACGCCGTACCCCGCGAACGGCATGATCACCGCCATATTGAGGCAATTGGCGCCGATGGCGGTGATGCCGCCGTCGCAGAACAGCAGCGCCTGCACGATGAGGGCGACCGAGACCGCGATCACCGCCGCCCACGGCCCCAGCAGCACCGCCACCAGCACCGCCCCCACCGCGTGGCCGGTGGTGCCGCCGGGGATGGGGACGTTGAACATCATGATGACGAAGCTGAACGCCGCCCCCAGCGCCAGCAGCGGCACCTGCCGGCTGCGCAGGGTGCGGCCGACGATGCGGGACGCCGCCGCCCACAGCGGCGCCATGAGCGCGTACGCCGCGCCGTAGGTCTGCGGGCCCAGATAGCCGTCGGGAATGTGCATCGCTGCCTCTGTGGTATTACCCCGTTACTTGCTCAATCTTCCTTCAAGGGAGAGGATTAAGGAGAGGGTGAACGATACCGCCGATCTACCCTCTGGTAACACGTCTTCAACAATCATAGCACGCTGTATCACCCGCGTCAACCTCGCTGAGGGAGCGGGTGTGACCGCGAAAGGTTGGGATCACCCTGGGCGCGCCCCGACTCGTCGGGGCGCGGAGGTAGGGGCAAGGCATGCCTTGCCCCTACGAGGTCGCGCCCGGGCGTGCGCCCATCCATCCCAACGGGAAACGGTCACACCCGAGGGAGCTCCGTCTTTGGCGAGCCTTCCTCAAAACGCAATGACTGGTCGTGGTTCGCCCGGCAACCCCTCCCCCTGCAAGAGCCTGCCCCGACCGGTCCCCAGCCAGGCCGAGGGAGCCTGTCGAAGGGGGGAGGTTGGGTGAGGGTGACACGGCTGCGGGGTGCGGCTCGACCCGACTTGCGCTCACCGGTCCCGGCATGAGATCGGATCGCGGCCGGCGCCGGCGCGCCTGCGGCGTGGCGGCGCTGCCATGCGAAGCAGCGCGAGTGTGCGCCGCCGGCGGCAGGGACGGCGGGAGGTCGCGGATAATCATGGTTGCGCGCGGCAGGATTGACCCCGCCGAGGCTTGCCCGCCATGGCCCCGACCAGTCGGGACGGCGGCGGAGCGTCCCAATGCCTAATCCTCTCGCCGAGCGGGCGCGCTGGCACTTGACCCGCGAGACCGGCGCCGTCATAAAAGCAGGTGGGGGCGTGCTACGCATCGCCCTCGTCTACCCCAACACCTACTACGTGGGCATGTCCAGCCTGGCGGTGCACGCGATCTATCACCTGCTCAACGCGCGGCCCGACGTTGCCTGCGAGCGCGCCTTCATGCCCGACCGCGGTCACGATCAGGAGCGAGACCACCCGCTGGTGACCATTGAGTCGCAGACCCCGCTCGACCGCTTCGACGTTGTCGCCTTCAGCCTCGCGTTCGAGCTCGACTACCTCCATGCCGTGGACGCCTTGCGCCGCGCGCGGATGCCCGTTTTCGCGCGTGACCGCGACCACCGGCATCCGCTCGTCATCGCCGGCGGGGTGTGCGTGGGCTTCAACCCCGAGCCGTTGGCGGAGGTGGTGGACGCCTTTGTCGTGGGCGAGGCCGAGCCGGTGCTGGACGGAGTCGCGGAGGCGCTGCTGGAGGCGGAGGATCGCGGCGACGCCCTGCGCCGCCTGCAGGCGCTGCCCGGGGTCTATGTGCCGTCATCCTACGCGCCGCGGTATTCGCCGCCCGGGGCGTTCGTAAGCCTGGCGCCGGCCAAGGGCGCCCCGCGGCGCCTGCGCCGCTTGCGCGCCGACAACCTCGACCGCTGGCCGACCCACACGCGGGTCTTGACCCCGGACACGGAGTTCGGCAACATGTTCCTGATCGAGATCAGCCGCGGCTGCGCCCATGCCTGCAAGTTCTGCGTCACCGCGCCCTGCTATCACCCCTACCGCTACCGCTCGGTCAAGCACCTCCTGGAGGTCGCGGCGCGGGGGCTCGAGCACCGGCGCACCATCGGCCTGGTGGCGGCCGCCGTCTCCGACCATCCTCACCTCGATCACCTGGCGCGCGGCCTGCGCGAGATGAAGGCGCGCATCTCGCTGTCCTCCATCCGCGCCGACGGCGCCGGCACCACCATCGTCGAGGCCCTGGGCGAAGGCGGCGCACGCGCCATCACCTTCGCCCCCGAGGCCGGCAGCGACCGGCTGCGCCGTCGTCTGCGCAAGTCCATCTCCGAGGAGCAATACCTCGCCGCCGCGCGCCTGGCGGCGGCCAACGGCATCCGGCGCCTGCGCCTCTACTTCATGCTCGGTCTGCCGGGCGAAACCGCGGCCGATGTCGAGGCCATCCCCCGCCTGGTGCACCGGCTCAAGCGCGACGCCAACATGTCCCAGGTGGTGGCCAGCATCAGCACCTTTGTCCCCAAGCCCTGCACCGCTTTCGAGCGCGAAGCCATGGCCTTGCCGCGCCACATCGGCGCGCAATTGAAGGCCCTGCGCTCTCAGCTCCACACCGAACCCGGCGTCTCCATGTCCGCCGAGAGCCCCAACTGGGCCTTCATCCAGGCGGCGCTCGCCCGCGGCGACCGGCGCCTGGGCGCGGTCATCGCCCGCGCGGCGGAGGCGGGGGGGTCGCTGGCGGCGTGGCGCGGCGCCTTCGCGGCCGAGAACCTCGACCCCGAATCCTTCGCCGCCCGTCCCCGCGCCGCCGACGAGCCCCTGCCGTGGGAGCACATCGGCTAGGGAGTGGCGGTTTCTCTCTGGCAGGGCGCGGTCGCGCATTGCCACGAGCGTCCGCTTGCGCTAAACTACACGCGGCTGCATCAGTGCCAATCCGCGTCCATCCGCGGCCGCAAGCCGGGGAGCCGGCCGACCCGTGACCAAGCCCGCCGACAACGGCATAACCCCCATGCTCGCGCAGTACCAGGCGATCAAGCGCGAGCACGCCGATGTCATCCTGCTGTTCCGGCTGGGGGATTTCTACGAGATGTTCGGCGCTGACGCCGAGCTCGCCGCCGGCATCCTCAACCTGACCCTGACCTCGCGCGAGGTCGGCAAGGGGCGGCGCCTGCCCATGTGCGGGGTGCCCTATCACGCGGTCGAGCGCTACGTGGCGCGGCTGCTGGCGGCGGGGCACAAGGCCGCCATCTGCGAGCAGGTCGAGGATCCGAAAACGGCGCGCGGCCTGGTGCGCCGCGAGGTTACGCGCGTCCTCACCCCGGGGACGGTGGTCGAGGACTACCTGCTCGATGAGCGGCGCAATAACTACCTGGCGGCGGCGGTCATCGCGGAGGATGGATGGGGCGTGGCGGCGGTTGACTGCTCGACCGGCGAATTCGCGGTGACGCAGGGGACGGGCGAGGAGGCGCTGCTGGAGGAGCTGTCGCGCATCGCTCCGGCGGAGGTGCTGCTGCCGGCGGAGGCGGCGCAGGACGCGGCGTTCGCGGAACTCCTGGGCCAGGCTTGCGGCTGCCGGGTGAGCGAGTTCGCCGAGGACGATTTCGAGCTCGACACCCCCCACGAGATCCTCACCCGCCACTTCGGCACCACCTCCCTGCGCGGCTTCGGCTGCGAGGAGCTGCCGCTCGCCATCCACGCCGCCGGCATGGCGCTGTGCTACCTCCGGAAGAACCAGAAGTCCGCCCTCGAACAGATCCGCAGCCTCACCACCTACTCGCTGTCGCAGTCCATGATCCTCGACGCTGCCACCCGGCGCAACCTGGAGCTGACCCAGTCGCTGCGCGACGGCGGTCGCACCCACAGCCTGCTGTGGCTGCTCGACGAGACCGTGACCTCGATGGGGGCGCGGCAGCTCCGGCGGTGGCTGCTGTCGCCGCTGCTCGACCCGGCGGCGATCGAGCAGCGCCTGGAGGCGGTGGCGGAGCTGCGCCGCGACGCCCTGCTGCGGGCGAGCCTGCGCGACCTGCTGCGCGCCATCAGCGACCTCGAGCGCCTCACCAGCCGCGCCGCCGCCGGCACCGCCAATGCGCGCGAGCTGGCGGCCCTGCGCGACTCCCTGGCGCGTTTGCCGCAGCTTATCGCCCTGCTGGCGGCCACCGACTGCGCCCCCCTGCGCGCGCTCGCCGCGGGCGCCGATCCCCTGGCCGAGCTCGAGGCCGCCCTGCGCGCCGCCATCGCCGACGACCCCCCCATCGGCCTGCGCGACGGCGGGCTCATCCGCCCGGGCTACCACGCTGAACTGGACGAGCTGCGCGTCGCCAGCGCCGAGGGCAAAGACTGGATCGCCGCCCTCGAGCAGTCCGAGCGCGAGCGCACCGGCATCAAGTCGCTCAAGGTCGGCTATAACCAGGTCTTCGGCTACTACCTCGAGGTCACCAAGCCCAACCTGGCGGCGGTGCCCGCCGATTACATCCGCAAGCAGACGCTGGCCAACGGCGAGCGCTTCATCACCCCCGCGCTCAAGGAGTACGAGGCGAAGGTGCTGGGCGCGCACGACCAGATCGTGGAGCTGGAGTACGAGTTGTTGTGCGACCTGCGCCGGCGGGTGGCGGGGGAAGCCGCGCGCCTGCAGGCGGCGGCGGCGCTGGTGGCGACCGCCGACGTGGCGGCGACCTTCGCCGAGCTGGCGGCGCAGCGCGGCTACATCCGGCCCGAGGTGGACGACGGCGAGGCGGTCGAGATCAAGGCCGGGCGCCACCCGGTGGTGGAGAAGACGCAGGCCGGCGAGCGCTTCGTCCCCAACGACGCGCGCCTCGATTGCTCCGACCACCAGCTCCTCATCATCACCGGGCCCAACATGGCGGGCAAGTCCACCTACCTGCGCCAGGTCGCGCTGATCGTGCTCATGGCGCAGATCGGCTGCTTCGTCCCCGCGGCCGCGGCGCGCATCGGCGCGGTGGACCGCATCTTCACCCGCGTCGGCGCCAGCGACGACCTCGCCACCGGCCAGTCCACCTTCATGGTCGAGATGAACGAGACCGCCAACATCCTCCACAACGCCACCCGCCGCTCGCTCATCATCCTCGACGAGATCGGCCGCGGCACCTCGACCTTCGACGGCCTCTCCATCGCCTGGGCGGTGGCGGAGCACATCCACAACAGCCCGCGTATCGGCGCCAAGGCGCTGTTCGCCACCCATTACCATCACCTCAACGATCTGGAGAAGACCCTGCCGCGCGCGAAGAACTACCGCGTGGCGGTCAAGGAGGAAGGCGAGCGCATCATCTTCCTGCGCAAGATCGTCCCCGGCGGCACCGACCGCAGCTACGGCATCCAGGTCGCGCGCCTGGCGGGGCTGCCGCACGAGGTGGTGGAGCGCGCCAAGCAGGTGCTGTGGAGCCTGGAGCAGGCCAATTCCGTGGGCAGCCTGCCGCCGCGCGCGCCCGCGGTCAAGCCGCCCCCGGCGCCGCAGTCACAGTTGACGCTGTTCGAGGCGGTCCCCCACCCGCTGGTGGACGAACTGATGACCGTTGACGTCGAATCCATGACCCCGCTCGACGCCCTCAACAAGCTCGCGGAGCTGCAAGCCCGCGCCCGCGCGCAGGAGAAGAAGCCTAACCACGGAGAGCACAGAGACCGGAATCGCTAAGAGCCAGGCGTGACCGTTCCTAGGTGGGGATGGCTAGGTTGCGCGCCGAGACGTGGCACCGCCGCCGTCGGTGGCTAGGTCGCAAGGCGACCGCCACGGTGGCCTTTAGGTGGCTAGGGCCGACGAATCGGCCCGCCACGGTGGCCTGCAGAGCAGACCTAGCCGCTGTGTAGGGGCGCACGCCGTGCGCCCCTACGAGTTGGGCTTCCGGTTCCCACTCTTCGCGGTTATAATCCGTGAGCTGTTCTGCTTGACTCGCCGGCCTGCGAGTGGGAGACTATGGGAAGCGCCGTGAGAAGAAACGGCGGCTCATTCGCAGCCTGAGGCAAAGACTCATGACGCGCGATGAACTGCTAAGCCGCTTGCGGTCCCACCGCGCCGAGATCACCGCCCTCGGCACGAAATCGCTGGCCCTCTTCGGTTCCGCCGCCCGCGGGCAGGCGGGGCCGGACAGCGACGTTGATCTGCTCGTGGAATTCGAGGGGCGAGCGACCTTCGACCGCTACATGGCGCTCAAGGAGTATCTCGAGGAGCTCCTGGGCTGCCAGGTGGACCTGGTTACGCGCAAAGCCCTCAAGCCGCGTCTGCGGCCGCGCGTGGAGGAAGAGGCCGTCCATGTCGCGTGACTACCGGTTCTTCCTTGACGACATCCGGGCATCTTGTGACAAGATTGCGCGCTATGTCGAGGGGCTGACCTATGCCCAAGGCAACGCAAGAGCGTTACCCCGAAGTCGAATGGAAGAAGATGGCCGGCCTGCGTGACATCGTCATTCACGAGTATTTCGGGATAGACCACGAGATCGTATGGGACATCGCCCTCCATCACCTCCCGCAGTTGCTCGACCAGATCACACGCATCTTGACGGTTGAGGACGCCGAAGGACGTTGATGTTGAATCACTGACCCCGCTCGACGCCCTCAACAAGCTCGCGGAGCTGCAAGCCCGCGCCCGCGCGCAGGAGGAGAAAACCTAGCCGCGCACTGAAGAGTCTGGTGCATTACAGCAATGACTTCGCGTGCTGCGACAGCCCGGTGGCACCCCGACCGGGTGGGGTGTCGGCGCCGCGTGCGCGACGCCGAATTGAGCAGGCGAGGCTTGCCCGCCGGGGTGGGGCGCCTGTTCCACACGATCCCGAGCGGCGCCGTCCTACGGTTAGAGCGGCGCCTGCAGGGGAATCACCGCCATTGAAGCGCAGACTGCGCAGATCTCGCCGAGCTGGAGATTGAAGCGGCCGCCATGACAGCTCCGTCGGCAGAGCCGCGGCGGGAGCTCCCCCCGCCGCGCATTGTTGCCTGGGAGATCACCAAGCGCTGCGACCTGGCATGCAAGCACTGCCGCGCGAGCGCGAACACCGAGCCCGATCCCCAGGAGTTGAGCCCGGGCGAGGCGCTGGCGCTGGTGGACCAGCTCGCGCAGGCGGGGACCCGGCTGCTCATCCTCAGCGGCGGCGATCCCCTGCTGCGGGACGACTGGTCCGACATCGCGGCGCGGGCGACCGCCGCCGGCATGCGGGTGACGATGGCGCCCAACGGGCTGCACGTCACCGCCGAAGTCGTGGCCCGCATGCGCGCGTGCGGCATTCAGCGGGCCGCGATCAGCCTGGACTTCCCGACGCCCGCACTGCACGATGGGTTCCGGGGCGTACCCGGCGCGTTCGACGCGGCGATTCGCGCCCTGCGCCTGCTGCGCGAGGCGGGGATCGAATGCCAGGTGAACACCACGATAAGCGCCCTCAACGTGGACCACGTTGAGGGCGTCATTGACCTCGCATTGGCGCTGGGAGCGGCGGCCTTTCATCCCTTCCTGTTGGTGGAAACGGGGCGCGGCGAGGAGCTGGCCCCCCAGGCGCTGACGCCGGAGCGCTGCGAGGAGATGATGGTGCGCCTGCGCCGGCGGGAGGCCGAGCTGCGAGGTCGGCTGGCCTTCAAGCCCACGGACATGCCGCAGTACTGCCGGGTGGCGGCGCAGGACGGGGCCGAGCGCCGCGCGCCAGGGGAGGCGGGGGCGGTGCTGGACCACATGACCCGGGGGTGCCAGGCGGGGCGAGCGTTCTGCTTCATCTCCAGCCGCGGAGAGGTCAACCCCTGCGGCTATCTGCCGCTGCCGGCGGGCAACGTACGGGTGTCGCGGCTGGCGGAGATCTGGCGCGCATCGGCGGTGCTGCAGGCGCTGCGCGACGATGACCTCATCCAGGGCAAGTGTGGAATATGTGAGTTCAGGCGCATCTGCGGCGGCTGCCGCGCGCGCGCTTTCGCCCACAGCGGCGACTGGATGAGCCCCGAGCCGCTGTGCGCCCACCTGCCCCGAGCGGCGGGGGCGGACGCGGGTTCCGCCGCGTAAGCTCCGAGAGGAAATGCGGCCGCCCCTGCCGAATCATCGGCGATGAGCGCGAGACTAGACCGCACACCCCGGCGACATCGCGCGCCGAAACGCGCCGCCGAAGCGGGTATAATCGCAGTGTGAGCGCACCGGCGTTGACAACCTGACGCCGGCTTTTGCGCGCTTATTCGCAGCATGATTTGTCGTACGTGCAACCTGGAATTCGACAGCGCCGCTTGCCCGGGGTGCGGCGGCGCTGCCACCTCGGCGGTTGACGACCGGGTCGCAGCCGCTTCCGCGCTGCTGCAGGAAGGCCTCGCCGACCAGGCGATCGAGGCGCTGGAGCAAGCTCTCAGCAGCAGCCCCCGCAGCTACCAGGTGCATCACCTGCTCGGCGAGGCCTACCTGCGCCAAGGTGAGCTCGCGCTTGCCGGGCACCACTTCGAGCGCGCGGTGTGGCTGGACTCAGGCTGTGCCGCGGCGCGTTACAACCTGGCCCGCGCCTACCGCAGCGCCGGACGCACGGATGACGCGCTCCAGCAGGTGCGCGCAGCCCTGAGCAAGGACCCGGCTCACGCCGCCTCCAAGAGCTTGCTCAAGGAGCTGGAGCGGGCGGCGACACGGGAGCTGTCAGAGCCGCCGCCCGGAGCGGCCGAGAATCGCCCGCGCGCGGCGGCGCCCCACCTTGAAGCCGTGCACGTGCGCGCCCGGCGCCTGAGCCGGCCGGTGCAGACTGCGTTGGGTGCGCTGGCCGCGATCTTCGTGATCATCCTCGGCTCATTCGCCTACGCCGCGACGCTTCGACTGCTCACCAGCCCGCAGTTGCTGGAGCGCGACGCGGTGCTGTGGCGACAGTTGCCGTATGCGACAGCGGGGATCGCCTTCGTCGCCGGCGTCATCGCGGCGTCGTTTCAGATCCCCGGGCTGCCTTTTGCCGGCGCGCTCGCGGGGCTAATCGCGATCCCGGCAGGGGTTGCGATCCCGCTGATAGCCGAGCACGAGCCGGTGATGACCGACTTCCTGGTCCGCGCCGCGGCCTACGGCGCCCTGGGAGTGGCGGTGACGGAGGCCCTGGCGAAGTTCACGCCGCTCGGCGAGTGGAGACGGGCCCTGGTGTGGGCTTTCATCGCGGCGGCCACCGTCTACGTCGTCGCCGGCTACTTCCGACAGGGGAGTCTCGAGGGCAGCGTATTGCAGCCGGTCCCCGGCACCAGCGACCTGTCGATGACGATGCCGGTGCCGGGCGCCGAGATCACGCTTCAGGATCCGGGCAGCGGCCTCGTATATGCCACCACCGCCACCGGCACCTTCAGCGAGGAACGGCGCGAGCTTGACCCCTCCGCCGAGGGCCGCTACCGGCTGCGCGGCATGCCGGTGGGATACTACCTGCTGACCGTGCGCGACCCGCGAACCGGCGCCACCTGGCGCGACAAGGTGTTCGTGGACTACGCCGTCATCAACGGCAACAGCCACGACGTGGCCCTCGTCCCGTCCGCAGAGGAGATCGCAGCTCCCGCGCCCGCCGCACCCGCCGCGCCCGCCTCCTCTGACTGACGCCCGCTCTTGCCGTCCGCTTGCTCCGGCTGCACACCAGGGATATGCGGACATCTCCTCGAACCATGCACTGCTCGGGCATGGGGGGGACAGTTCCTTCCCGCCCCGGGCCTGGGCGCTGCCCTGGGCGACGGAGAACTGTCCCCTCGCACATGAGGAGGGACCGCGGGTTGCTTGTGGGTGGACGGCAGCGTACTGCTTGGGAAAGGAGCGGTGACATGCAGCGACTGAATGCGGGTGCTCTGGGATTGGCGCTGGGGATCATCTGGGGCGTCGGGATCTTGGCAGTCGTGGTCGCCAATCGGATCACGGGGAGCTACGGCGCGAACTGGATCGTCACGCTCGCCTCTCTCTACCCGGGGCTGAGCCTGACCCCGGTCGGCGCCGTCATCGGCTTCCTGTGGGGGTTTGTGGACGGCGTCATCTGCGGTGTGCTCGTGGGCTGGATATACAACGGCCTGCTGCCGCGACCGGCGCCGGCAAGCGCAACGCCGCCAGCGCCGTAGGCCGTCACCGAGCGCGGGCTGACACCGCCGGCAGCCGCGCGAAGTGGCGGCGAGCACTGCGGCCGGCCGCCGGAAAGCGCATGGCGGCGGCGGGGTGGTAGGTTACGAAGTAACGCCGCCCGTCGCGCTCGACTACGCGCCCGAGCACGCCCCGCAGGCGCGGGCGGCCCAGCATCGCCTCCACCGCGACCCCACCCATGAGCACCACCAGCCGCGGGGCGATGGCGGCGAGCTGACGGTCGAGGTGGGCGCGGCGGCAGGCGTCCATCTCGTCGCGGCGGGGGCGGCGGTTGCCCGGCGGTCGGCACTTGTTGACGCCGGTGACGAAAATGTCCTCGCGTCGCAGGCCGGCGCGGCGCAGCAGTTGGTCGAACTCGCGCCCCGCCATGCCCTGGAACGGCCGGCCGCTCTCATCCTCGGCGCGTCCTGGGGCCTCGCCGATGAATACGATCCGCGCGCGCGCAGCGCCTTCTCCCGGTACCGCGCGGGCGCGCGACCGCCACAGACGACAACGCCGACAGCGCCGCACGCTGCGGGCGACGGCGTTGAGTTGGCCCTCGGGGGTCATGCTCAGTCCGGCCCCTCCCTCGATCCGGGCTGGGCGCGGCCGAGCCTGATCGGCGCAGCCCCCAGCAGAACGGGGCGCGGATGGGTCCCCGCGCCCCGGTAGATTGCCTGCCCGGACCTTGACTAGCCGCAGGAGCAGCCCGGCTTAGCCGCCCCGATCTTGAACATCTTCGTCCCGCACGCCGGGCACGTGCCCTGGGTCGCGGGCTTCCCGTTCTTCATCGTGACCTGGGTCGGATTTCTCATGTCCCGCTTCGCCTTGCACTTGACGCAATAGGCCTCCATCGCTTCACCTCCCTTGCTGTGATGGTTGCTTCGGACTCGTCCAAGCACCCCGACCTGGCGGGGTGAATTCGGACCAGCGAGAGAACGCTTCTCCCTCGCATGAGGCCATCCTTCTCATGGCTGGGCGATTTTGGAAAATTGCGGAAAACAGATGTGTGCATAAATGCGAGGGTCGGCGCGGATGATAGTGCCGCCGGACGGCCTCTGGGGGCTGGCGGCCTTGACCGCTCGTGGAGCCTGGCCACCTTGGCCAGGGGCATCACGGGCGGGGGCGCCCATGCTCCTCATCCGCGGCAGGTGTGCAAGCGGCTAGGGCCGAATAGGTCCGGCGCGGGGGTGGCGCCCGGATGCAAACGGAGGGCCGGCGGATGCCTCATACCATAACCGATGACTGCACGGCGTGCGGCGCGTGCATCCAGGAATGCCCGGCGGACGCGATCAGCGAGGGCGAGGTTTACACCATAGACCCCGAGCTGTGCACCGATTGCGGACTGTGCGCGCAGGTGTGCCCCTCGGGCGCGGCCCTGCCGGCGGACGAGTGAGAGCTAACCGATGAGCGACAGACTGGTGACCCTGGTGTTTGCCCTGGCGTACTTGCCGCTGGCGGCGATGGCGCTGCTGTGGGTCATCGCGCTGGGGCTGCGGCTCGCGGGTGCGCCCGGCCTGCTGCGCTGGCTCAAAGCGCGTACCAGCGTGCCCCAGCCGGAGCCCAACCCGCCCCCCGGCGCCCGCGGCGAAGGCCAGCCGTAGTGGGCGGCTGGCAGAAGCTGTGGCAGAACCCGGCAATAGCGAAGCTCTGGCAGGAGTTTCCGCCCCTGTCCGAGGTGGTGGCGATGGCGGACCTGCTGGCCGCCGAGGGGCGCCGCCGCGTGCTCGACATCGGCTGCGGCCTGGGCCGCCACACGGTCTATCTTTCCGGACGGGGCTGCGAGGTCACCGCCACCGACAACGCGCCGGCGGCGATCTCAGCGTGCCGGCAGAACCTGGAGCAGGCGGGGCTGCGGGCGAACGTGCTGGCGCTCGACATGCGGGAGCTCCCCTTCCCCGACGGGCACTTCGACGGCGTGGTTTCGACTCAGGTCATCCACCACTGTGACCGCGCGACGCTCGGGCGCATCATCGGTCTCATCGCGCAGAAGCTGTCCTCGGGCGGCGTCTTCATGTGGGCGACGCATTCTCCCCGGCATCGCGACTGCGGCAAGGGGCGCGAAATCGAACCCGGCACCTGGGTCAACGAGGATCATCGCGAGGGGCCGGTGCCGCATCATTACTGCACGGAGGAAGAGATCCGCGAGTTGCTATGCGCTTTCGACATCGAATCCATGTCGGAACGGGAGTTTCATGAAAAGCCGGACGGCATTCGGCACTGGAACGTGCTGGCGCGGAAGGGGGGCCCCTTTGCGGGGTCGCCGTACTGAGAACCCCGACGTCGTGCCGCCGAAAGCCGCATGTGGGACGAGAAAGGGCAGGAGGCAAGGTCCTGCCCTACACGGCATTGGTGACCGCCACAAATGGGGATCGCCTCGTGGGTGCGTCCCGACCTGTCGGGGCGCACCGGCAGCAACGCGACTTCTATGGGAAGTCGCGCCCGGTGCGTCGCCCAACCATCCCCACTATAGAGGCTCGCCAAATAGGTTCACAAAGTGAGCTCTCTGGTAGCGCAGCCGTCTCGGCTGCGAAAGGTTGGCAGGCGCCTGCCCGACCAACACCAGTCGCGTCCTGTCGGCCGCTCCTATCCCCCGGACCGATGGATAGCCACGTTGAAACGCCTGGTGCGGCTGCGCTTCTCGGGCGCCCGCGGTTCCAGACCCTACACAGTTACCACGGCGACGGCCTGGCCCTGATTGGCTTCTCGTAGCAACACGCTCTCCGTGTGTGGCCAAAGCCGAGGCAAGATCACCAACGGTAATCCCACGAAACGCCAGATCCAAATTTGGATGTCCATGACCCACCAGCCGAGCCGAGGCGGGTATGGCTCCATGTGCTTCTGCGGATCATAGGGGGGAATACGGTACTGATCCAGGAGGCGCGCGTGTCCCTGCCAGTCATCCTCTGACAGAAACGGCGAGAATTGCCACAACTGCTCCATGTCTGGCCCTCTCACCGGAGGGTCAGGGCAGTATCGCACCGCCAGGGCCACCCCGATCCACATCAGGAGGAAGAGCGGCCAGTGTGTGGAGTTGCACCAGGCAAGGTACGCCACGATCAGCATAGCCAGCGAGCCGAGCGCCACGAGCTGGCCACGATGCCACGTGCGATGCACGCGTTCGGTGAGAACATAGTCGGTCGTCAGGAAGGCTAGCAGCCGTTTCAAGTACGCCCATCCTTCAGCGCTCGTGCGAACACTGTGATCCGAGAAATCGTCGTAGAAGCACCAAAGCTCGTAAGCGACCTTTGACAGGCTGCCATCTCTACCCTCACACTCATCATACATTGCATCGTCTACAACTTCGTCGAAAGCAAACGACCTCGTCTCCCCTCGCAAGTAGGCCCCGGTCGCAGCCGCAAGCCGACTTCTCGCCTCCAGATCAACATGGGAGATTAGGGACAGGTTATTCATGAAGCATCTTCCGGCGGCTTCGTGCCGCGACGAGGCGAGACGCCTGGCCTGCCAGATTTGCGGCCGGACGGGTGCTCGGCGCGCGCGCCCTCTTCGGCGCAATTGTACTCCTTTTCGGGGGCAGGCGAAAGCACGCCCGGAGCGGGGTCACGAACGTGACCTGTGGGCACCCGATTGCGTCCACGCCGTCTCGGCTGCGAATGAATTCAATTGGCGGGCGAGACGCCCGCCCCACCGGAATGCAGTTGTCCACCTGGCAGTGAACATAGTATGCGAGCCCCAATCGAGCCGCTCACACTCGCGGCACACGTCCGATTCCGGCCGTCGCGGTGCGGGAATCGCCTGGCGATCACTCGCCGATCGCGGAGGGCAGGCAGTCAGCAATCGCGGCGAGGGCGGCGCGAGCGGCCCCGAGCGCTTCCTCCGCCTCCTCGCGCGCCGGGGAATCCTGCTCATCGGGATAACGGAACCTCCAGGCGTACTCGCTCAAGGGCGAAACCCGATCCGCCAGCGGCTCCAGCGTCGGCTCAATGGCGACGCATTGTCGGCCCAGTTCTTCCAGGCTGTGCGTTTTGCGAAAAGGCACGTCGTGCCAGACCAGCAGCCCTTTCATTGCCTTCTCGATAGTCTGCTGACAGTGGAACAGAACGTCCTCCAGCAGCGGCGGAGAGGCGGCGAGGGCATGCTCCGCGCTGCGCAGGTCGGTGCGCGCCTTCGCGAGCCAGGCTCGAGTATCCGCACTCCTCGCCTCATCCGGCAGCATAGAGCAGCCTCCCCTCGGCGACGATGGTCGTGGGCAGCGACGCGCGCAGGGAAAGCCTGCTCTCGAAGGCCTCCCGCGTCCACACCAGAACATCCGCGGCGGTCCCCGTCCCGCGCAGCGCTTCATAGGCGACTCGGCTGCGGCGGCGTTCGGCCGGCGCGTCGTCCGGCACTACCACCATCAGATCGTAGTCGCTGTCCGGCCCCGTCTCCCCGCGGGCGCCGGAGCCGAAGAGATAGACCCGTTCGGGCCGGTACGCCTCCACCAGTCGGCGGACGATCTCCGTCAGCGCAGGGTCTTCCGCCGTCCCACGTCTCTGGTTGGTGTCTCGCATGTGGCTGCTCCCTCTCCCCGCGCCCACTTCACCTCACCACCACCGCCTCGCGCAGCAGCTCCAGGTAATACTGGTAGTTGGCGAGGGGGACGTCGGGCGGGACGCGGTGGTCCACGGTGGGAATGTAGCCGCCGCGCTTGGCCAGCGGCGGCACCTTCGACATCACCTCGTGCTCGATCGCCGCGCGGTCGCGGGCGAGGGCGTGCTTGTCCATGTTGCCGATCATCAGCAGCTCCGGCCCGAAGCGCTGCGCCATTTCCACCGCGTTCGTCCCCCACACCCCGACCTCGAGCGGGAACATGACGTTGACGCCTCCCTCGCGCCAGGGCAGCACCAACTCGTCAATCTTGCCATCACAATCCACGATATTCACATCTACCCCGTGCGCCGCCAGCAGCCCGGTGATCTTCTGATAGCGCGGCACCATGAACTCGCGGAACATGGCGGGTGAGATCAGCGACGCCTTGTTATACGCCATATCCTCCCAGAACAAGGCGTAGTCGAACTCCACCTCCGACAGCGCGCGCTCGATGGTGCGACACACGAAGTCGGCGATGAAGTCCATCATGTCGTGCATCAACCGGGGGTCGTCGTGGAAGCACATGCAGGTGTTCTCGACCCCCATCCACCCGCGCACCCAGCCGAAGAAGCCGCCGCCGGTGATGCCCAGCGGGTAGTCGCGGTCGCGGTAGGAGGCCGCCAGTTCGCCCCAATTGTCCGGGTAGCGGGCGGGGTCGTCGGGGTCGTAGCGCTCCCGCATCGCCTCGAAGTCGGCGCGGTTCTTCACCGGGAACTCGATGAAGGTGGGGATGCTGGTGCCTTGCTTGGAGCGGCGGCACAGGACGCCGTCGGTGTTGCGCAGCAGTTGGGTCTGCTCGTCCTCCTCGTAGATGATCTCCTCGAAGTGGGGGATCATGCCCAGGCTGATCGGCGCCGCGTGCCACTGCTGGTCCATGCCGAAGAACTCGTCGGTCGAGACCTCCTCGGGCAGGCCCTGCTTGTGCCATTCCTCGAGGGTTTGCGTCCAGAAGCCGAAGTCCCAGATGGGGAGGCGGTCCACCGGCTGGTAGTGCATGGTGCGCACGAAGCGCTCACGATCGGTCACGGGCTACCTCCGGGCGGGCGGTATCGGGCGCAAGCCGCGCCGCGCGAGTACGGATTATAGCGGTCCGCGCGCACCCAGTCAAACGCTACCCGGGGCGGTCCCATCGCGCGCCCGGCTCACCTGCGCGATGCCCACGGGCTGCCGCGCATCACGAATCGCCACGGCTGGTCGCAGCCCGGCTTGACGCCCACGCGGGGGCGCGCCGCGATGCGGTCGTCCGTCACCGCGCCGCCGGGCTCGATGCGCAGCGGGCCCCGGGTGAGGTCGGCGCCGTTGTGCATGATGCCGATGCCGAACGCCTGCGTCAGCTTGCCGGGTCCGCTGGCGAGGTTGCGGTCATCGCCGATCCCGCGCCGCAGGCGCATGAGCTCGATGCCCGCCACCGGCTCCACCGCGCGGATCAACACCGCCTCGGCGACGCCCTCCTCGCGGGTGACGACGTTGAGGCAATGGTGAGCGCCGTAGATGAAATAGACGTACGCGTGCCCCGGCGGGCCGAACATCTGGCGGTTGCGCGCGGTCATTTTGGCGACCCAGCGCTCGCCCTCGCGCCGCACCGCATGACACGCCGGGTCGCCCTCGAGATAGGCCTCGGTTTCGACGATGCGACCGCAGACGCGCCCCTCGGGGGTATCGTGCACCAGCACCTGCCCCAGCAGCGCGCGCGCGACCGCGATCGTGGAATCCCGGTAGAACGCGCGGAACCGGGGTGAGCGTCTATTTCCCACGCTGCGCATTTGGCTAGGCGGCTGTGCCGTCGCCACGGCGGCCCGCAGGGCCTAGCCGCCTGCGCAGGCGCCGCCGCAGTTGCGCCAGGGGCAGGGTGTTGAGGACCTGCGGCGGCTCGGCCCACCCGCGGCGCGCGGTGGCGACGCCGTAGGTGATGAGCCGCAGATGGTCGCAGTCGTGGGCGTCGGTGTTGATGACGAGCTGGACCCCCAATTCCTTGGCGCGGCAGATGTGAAGGTCGCGCAGGTCGAGGCGGTCGGGGTAGGCGTTGACCTCCAGCGCCACCCCCAGTTCGGAGGCGGCGGCGAGCAGGCGCTCGATCTCCACCGCGTAGGGATCGCGGCGGCCGATGATGCGCCCGGTGGGGTGAGCGAGCGCGTCCACGTAGGGATTGCTGATGCCGTCAATGATGCGCGCGGTCATGCTCTCGGCGTCGAGCTTGAACCCCGAGTGCACGGCGGCGATGACGAAGTCCAGTTGCGCCAATACCTCCTGGGGGTAGTCGAGGGTGCCGTCGCGGCGGATGTCGCACTCGGTGCCGGCGAGCAGGGTGATGCCTTTGATGCGGCGATTCGCCGCCCGGATGTCGGCCGCGTGTTGCAGCAGGTCCTCGTCGAACAGCCCGCCCGCCATTCCCACCGAGCGCGAGTGGTCGCAGATGGCGAGATACTTGTAGCCGCGGGCGCGGGCGCTCTCGGCCATTTCCTCGATCGTGTGATGGCCGTCGGTGCGCTTGGTGTGCACGTGCAGGTCGCCCTGGATATCCTCGACCTCGATCAGGCGCGGCAGCTCGCCGCGCTGGGCGGCCGCGATCTCGCCGCGGTCCTCGCGCAGCTCCGGCGCGATCAGCGGCAGCTCAAGGGCGGCATAGACCTGCTCCTCGGTGGCGCCGGCGATGCGCTGCTCGGTGCCGACGTCGAACACCCCGTACTCGCTGATGCGCAATCCCCGCCGCGCCGCCAGCTCGCGCAGCCGAATGTTGTGCTCCTTCGACCCGGTGAAGTACTGGAGCGCGGCGCCGAAGCTCTCCGGCTCCACCACCCGCAGGTCCATCTGCGCGCCGCTGTCGCCCACGACGCTGGTCTTGGTCGGCCCGCGGGCGAGGACGCGCTGCACCGCCGGCAGCGACGCGAAAGCGGACATCACCGCCTCGGGGTCGGTGGAGGTGGCGAGCAGGTCAATATCGCCAACGGTGTCGCGCATGCGGCGGAGGCTGCCGGCAGGCTCGATCTGCTCCACCGGCGCCGCCAGTCGCAGGTGCTCGATCACTTCCATCGCCAGCGGGTGGGCCTGGGCCAGGGGCAGGCGCGCCTGGTGCACCCGCAGGCGCTCGATGCCGCGCAGGATATTGGCCTCGGTGCGCTCGCCGAAGCCCTTGAGGCCGCGCAGGCGGCCGTCGCGCGCCGCCTGCGCCAGCTCGTCCACGCTGGTGATGCCGAGCTGATCGTGGAGTATCTTCACTGTGCGCGGCCCCACCTCGGGCACGTTCAGCAGCTCGGCCAGGCTCGCCGGGAACTGCGCCAGCAACTCCTGGTGAAGGCGGCAGGCGCCGGTGGTCAGCAGCTCCGTGATCTTGTCGGCGATGCTGGCGCCGACGCCGGGGAGGTCGGTCAGCGGGTGCTGACCGATCACGGCCGAGAGCTGGGTGGGAAGGTTTTCGATGGCCTGGGCCGCGCGCTGATAGGCGCGCACCTTGAAGGGATTCTCGCCCTTGATCTCGAGGATGTCCGCGATCTCGGCGAGCACGCCTGCGATATCGCGATTAGTGATTTGCATCAGGCGCCGCCGGCTGGCGCCGCGGCGCGGTCAGCAGTGCGGGCAGCCCGTCGAGAAAGCACCCCGCGCGCAGGCGCCGGCCCAGGTAGTATTCGATATGCGCGCGCAGGGCGCGCTCCAGCTCGGCGCCGCCGGCGCGCGTCAGGCTGATGCGCGGCAGCAGGCGCGGCGAGGCCTTGGCGCAGATGCGCGCGCTGCGCAGGGCGCCCGCCGACAGGCGCTGCCAGCCCGGCTCCGCGTCCGCGCAGCGGCGGCAGATGACGCCCCCCGACGCCGGCGAGAATCCCATCCACTCGTCGGCCAGCTCGGCGCCGCAGCGGACGCACGCGCCCAGCTGCGGGGCATAGCCGAGCGCGCTCAAGAGGCGCAGCTCGAACACCCGCGCCAGCAGCTCCAGGCGTTCGCCTTGCTCCGCCCGCGCCAGCGCCGCCAGCAACAAGTCGAAGATGCGTTCGCCGCCGTCGTGCTCCTCGACGAAGGCATCCACCAGGTCGGCGAAGTAGCTGGCATAGGACAGGCGGCGCAGATCCTCGCGCAGGCCGTAGAACCCGCAGCGCAACTCGCACTGGGTGATGAGATCGAGGTTGGCGCCGGCGGCCAGTTGCAGGTCGGAGCAGCACAGGAGTTGGGCGCCGGCGGCCAGCTTGCTGCGAGAGCGGCGCACGCCTTTGGCCACCACCCGCAGCTTGCCGCGCTCCCGGGTGAGCAAGGTCAGGATGCGGTCGGCCTCGCGCAGGTCGCGCTGGCGCAGGACGAGGGCGCTGACGCGATAGAGGCGAGGGCGAGGCATGAACGAAGGCGGCGCGCGCGGCGCGCGCGCTTACTCCCTTCCCAGGGCTTCCTCGGCGATGGGCTCTTCCGCCCGGTCGTAGCCCTCGAGCAGGGCGAGACCGGCGCTGGTGCCGATGCGGTCGGCGCCGGCGTTGACGAGGGCGCGCGCCTGCTCGTAGGTGCGCACGCCGCCGGCGGCCTTGATGCCGGTGTCGCGCCCCAGCGCCTGCCGCAGGAACTTGATGTCATCCACCGTCACCCCGCGGGGGCCGAAGCCGGTGCAGGTCTTGACGAAATCCGCACGCACCTCCTGCACCATGCGGCACGCCTTCTCCTGCTCGGCGCGGGTGGTGAGGCCGGTCTCAACGATGATCTTGACCAAGACCCCCTCGCCGTCGGCGGTGAGTCCCGCCATCTGCGCGGCGGTCACCACTTCCTCGAGGTCGCGGCTCACCACCTCCAGGTTGCCGGACTTGAGGGCGCCGATGTTGATCGCCACGTCCAGTTCGGTCGCGCACAGGCTCAGCGCCTGCTTGGTCTCGAAGACCTTGCAGGCGGTGGTGGTGGCGCCGGAGGGGAACCCGATCACCGTGCCCAGCTTGACGTCCGAATCGCGCAAGCAGCGCTCCGCCACCGCCAGCCAGCAGGGATAGACGACGACCGTTGCGAAGTGCTCCCGCCGGCTGTCCTCGCAGAAGGCGACGATCTCCTCCTCCGTGGCATCCGGTCGCAGGAGGGATTGATCTATCATCTTGGCGAGGGCGATCCTAGAGAACATGCCGTCTCCTGTGCCCGAACCTGGAGCCGATCTCAGTGCGCCACCCCCACCCGTCGAGCTGACTTGGCGACCGAAGGTCGGGGCCTGCACACGCAGCAGCCAAGACTGTTGTAAACTTATTCGCGGGGCTTGTCAAGACGCGGAGGGCGCGGTCATGAGCGCGCCGCGGCGATGGTGCAAGACCTGCGCTCCCCCCGGCGCACCGGGGGCGGCCCGGCGCAAACGATCTCCACACTACGCCCCCGGCGTGTTATGATATGGCGAAGTTGGAGGGGCGCACGACCATGCGCCCCTACTACGCGCCAGGAGGATCAACAGCCCGCTATGGAGAGGTTCTACTCAGCGCCGGCGACCGCGATCAAGATCGTGGACACGACCCTGCGCGACGGGGAGCAGACGGCGGGGGTGGTGTTCTCCCACCAGGAGAAGCTCGACATCGCCAAGATGCTGGACGAGATCGGCGTGCACCAGATCGAGGCCGGCATCCCCGAGATGGGGGGCAGCGAGCAGTCGGCGATCGAGAAGATGGCGCACATGGGCCTGCAGGCGAGCGTGCTGGGGTGGTGCCGCGCGGTGCGCGGGAGCGTGGAGGCGGCGCTCGCGTGCGGGGTGGATGCGGTCGCCATCTCCATCTCCACCTCCGATATCCATATCGAGCACAAGCTCGGCAAGTCGCGCGCATGGGTGATCGAGGCGATGACGCAGAACGTCGCCTTCGCCCGCGAGCACGGGATCCGCCACATCTCGGTCAACGCCGAGGACGCCTCGCGCTCGAACATGGAGTACCTGGTGGAGTTCGGCCTCGCCGCCAAAGAAGCGGGGGCGGATCGCCTGCGCTACTGCGACACCGTCGGCATCATGGAGCCCTTCGCCGTCCACGACCAGGTGCAGGAGCTGATCGCGCGCGCCGGCCTGCCGGTCGAGATGCATACCCACAACGACTTCGGCCTAGCCACCGCCAACGCGCTGGCCGGCATCCGCGCCGGGGCGACCTTCGTCAACACCACCGTCAACGGCCTGGGCGAGCGCGCCGGCAACGCCGCCCTGGAAGAAGTGACGATGGCGCTCAAGCACCTGCACAAGCTCGATTTGTCGGTTGATACCGCCCGTTTCCGCCGCCTCAGCGAGCTGGTGGCCAAGGCCTCGGCTCGCGACATCCCCATCTGGAAGGCGATCGTCGGCGCCAACGTCTTCGCCGCCGAAAGCGGCATCCACGCCGACGGCATCCTCAAGAACCCCATGAATTACGAGGCCTTCGCCCCCGAGGAGGTCGGCCTGCAGCGCCAGATTCTCATCGGCAAGCACTCGGGCACCCACGCCATCAAGAACAAGTTCCAAGAGTACGGCGTTCCCCTCAGCGACGACCTGGCGGCGCTGGTGCTGGCGCGCGTGCGCCAGTACTCCGAGGAGCGCAAGCGCTCGCTCTTCGACAAGGAGCTGATGCAGCTCTACGAGGAGGTCATCGGCGCGCGGCGCGAATCACCGGAGTAGGGGCGGCGGCGCTGCATGCGGACGACCGAGGCGATGAAACGCAAAGCGGCAGCGGACAACGAGACCTACGATGTGCTGGTGGCGGGCGGCGGCCCCGCGGGGCTGGCGGCGGCGGTGGCCGCGGCTCGCGGCCGCGCCCGCACCCTGCTGGTGGAGCGCTATGGCTTTCTCGGCGGCATGGCGACGGCGGGTCTGGTCAACCCTTTCATGGGCTTCCACGTCCGCCGACAGCCCATCATCGGCGGCATCCTGGCTGAGGTCATCGAGCGCCTGCGCGCCGGCGGCGGCTGGGGCAGCCGCCGCACCCCCCTGGCCTTCGACTCCGAGGTCTTCAAGTTCGTCGGCGACGACCTGTGTCGCGAGGCGGGGGTGGAGCTGCTGCTGCACACCTGGATCGCGCGGCCGACGGTCAAGGGCGGACGCATCGAGTCGGTCGCGGTCGAGAACAAATCGGGGCGACAGGACCTGCGCGCGCGGGTGTACATTGACGCCACCGGGGACGCCGACCTCGCCGCCCGCGCCGGCGCGCCATGCGAAATGGGGCGCGCGGGGGACGGCCTGACCCAGCCCATGACCCTGTGCTTCCGCATGGCCGGGGTGACCATCGGCCGCCTGCCGTCGCGGCAGCGCATCAACCAACTCTACGACGCAGCGCGCGCAGCGGGGGAGATCACCAACCCGCGCGAGAACGTGCTGTTCTTCTTCGTGCCCGCGCCGGGGGTGGTGTTTTTCAATACCACGCGGGTGGTGGGCCGCAGCGGGGTGGACGCGCGCGACCTCACCGCCGCGGAGTTGGAGGGACGACGACAGGTGCGGGAGATGGTGGCGTTCCTCAAGTCGCGCGTGGCGGGCTTCGAGCGCGCCTACCTGCAGCGGATGGCGACGGACATCGGGGTGCGCGAGACGCGGCGGATCGTCGGCGAGTACGTCGTTAGCGGCGAGGACATCTTGCAGGCGCGCAAGTTCGAGGACGCGATCGCGCGCGGCAACTACCCGATTGACATCCACAACCCGGCGGGGACCGGGACGGTGATACGCCATCTGCCCCCGGGCGAGAGCTACGACCTGCCTTACCGCTGCCTGCTGCCGAAAAAGATCGAGAACCTGCTGGTGGCGGGGCGGTCGGTGTCGGCGACCCACGAGGCGCAGGCGTCGCTGCGCATCATGCCCACCTGCTTCGCCCTGGGACAAGCGGCGGGCATCGCGGGGGCGCTGTGCGCCCACCGCGGCATTGCGCCGCGGGCCTTGCCCTACCACGATCTGCGTCGCGCGCTGCTGCGCCAAGGCGCGAATCTGCTGCCTCTGCGATAGGACGGAAAACTTATGTCCTGGCGAGAAGGATACGAGCGCTACTCACCCCGCTACCGCTACCACGTGCGGGCGGAGACGGTGTGGTACCTGTGCAACAAGGTCGAGGTGCGGCTGGGCCCGGAGGGGATCGTGGCGCGCCTCGAGGACGTCTGCGAATACCCCTACGAGGAATACGACGAGCCGCGCTACATGCCGCGGGTGGAGCTCTACGCCACCGGCGAAGTGGCGATCGAGGAAATCCGCCCCGAGCCGCTGAACGGGGACTACCCGCCGCGCTGAGGCCACCGCCGCAGTGCCGAAAGTTCACTGCCCGGGCAAGCACAGCGGCCGGTCAAGCAGCGCGGCCCGGATGGTCATGCGTTCAACTCAGCCGTGAGCGCCCACCGGACACACGCGGTTGGCGCGGCGCCTTCGTTCACCTTGCCGGCGCCAGGAAGTCCGCGCCAAGCATGATGCCGCTGGTGGCGGCGAGGATGATCCCCGCACACACCAGCAGCCCACCGTAAACGGCGAGCAGAGTCGGCGCGAGACGCATGCCGATGAGGATGGATATCGCACTCGCCGACCAGGCGCCGGTGCCGGGGATGGGGATCGCCACCAGCAGCGCAAGCCCTATCGAACCGTAGCGGTTGACGAAGCGTTCGTGCTTGCGCGCACGAGACAGGCTCCAAGCCATGAGCCAGCGGGACCAGCGCCACCGCTCCAGGCGGCCTTGGTAAAGCTTGGCGCCGACCACCACCGGGGTGACGGCAAGGGCATTCCCAAGCAGAGCTGCGATCACCGCCTTCCACGCCGGCAGCCCCAGAAGCGCGATGCCCACCGGGATGCCGCCGCGCAACTCGATCCACGGCAGCGCGGAAATCACAACCACCGCCAGCAGCGGATCGAGCCCCGCCAGCCAGCTAAGGAAACCATGAGCGGCTTCGTTCATTTCGCGTATTGCCCGCGGTGGGCGTCGCCGGTTGGAGGCTGGAAAAACCCACTGGCAGGGATCGCGCGTACGGCGACTGCAGCAGCCATTCGCCTTCTCGCGCCCGCCTTCCTGTCCACGCCGGGCGGCGAGCAGTGGCCCCGGACCCGGCCGCACTTGCCCCCGAGGGTTGCGCGCGCGCAGCCTGCCGATGTTATTCTCGAACGTCCCCCCTCGTGAACCCGGAACCGGTGAGATTGCGTCCGCGCAGCCGGGGCGCGGAGGCTCCGGATGATCGGAAACGAGACGACCTTAACGGCGGGGCATCACGGTTCCCAGCCCGCCGCCGCCGGCCCCGCTTGCGCCAGCCCCAGGCGCAGGCCGAATTCCCCCCCCACCTTGCGCCAGGTCAGGCCGTACTCCAGGCAGTGCGCGACGCGGGTGACGCCGACGTCGAATGCCGCCAACGAACCGCGCTCGAGGTCGCGCCGCGCCAGCGCCTCCATCCGCCAGCCCGGCCCCAGGCGCGCCGTCACCCCGACCGAGAGCTCGCGCGAGAGGTCGAGGGCGTCGAAGCTGAACGGCCCCGCGCCGTGGGCGTGGCGCTTGAGGTAGCCTGCGCGCAGCCCCAGGTTGCGGCTCGGTTGCGCATCGAGGATCACGCCGTAAGCGACCGCGCTCCGGTCCTGGCCGCCGCTGCAGCGCACGCCGCGGAGACCGAACAGGGGGCTCGCGGTCATGCCCCGGGCGATAGGGAGCGGCCGCCCCCGAAGGTAGAGATCGGCGACGCCGCGCGAGGCGCTGATACCACTCGGCTCCTCGCGGTAATGCCCGGCGGCGACGCGGGCGCCGGCGGTGACCCACCGGCCGAGGGGCACCGGGCTGAGCGAGACCGCCGCCTCGGGCACGCGGTCGAGGGTGAGGTCGCTCAGCCGGGCGTCCGGGGCAAACAGACCGAGGTCGGGTTGGGATAGGTCGTCGCGGCGGCTGACGGCGAGCGCCGCCTCACCCCAGGGATGACGTGTCGCCACGCGCGCCAGCGCGCGCACGCCGCGGGAGGTGGCATAAAGCGCCTGCAGCCGGCATTCCACCGCCGGCGCGGGGTAGAGGCTATAGCGCAGGCCGGCAAAGGCGCCGTCGCGGCGGCTGAACCCCGCCAGCGGCGCTACCGGCGACGTCGCCTGCCCCCGGCGCAGGGACTGGCTCCAGTGGGGCACGGTGAGCAGCCGCCGCTTGCCGTACCACAGGCCTGCCCGGCGCGCCGTCACGCGTTCTCCCGGCCGCAGCACGATCTCGCGGGCGGTGACGCGATAGTGCGGCTGGGCGGCATCACAGGTGGTGAAGGAGCCGTCGCTGAGCGTCATCTGCTGCGGGGTCACCTCCAGCGACCGCGCGCTGAAGTAGAGCCCCTGCACCTGGCCGCGCGCGCCGGTCAGCACCCCGGCGCGATCATCAAGGTCATAGTCCGCGGCATCGGCGAACAGGCGCTCCCGGCCGCGCTGCAGACACACGTCGCCGGCGGCGGAAACCGTACGCTCGCTGAAGTCGGCGTCGAGCGCATCGGCGCGCAGCTCGAGGTCGTCGTAGGTGAGCGCGGCCTCGCCCTGCGCGTGGCTCCGGTGATGCTCCAGGTCGAGTGTCACCTCGCGCGCATGGAGGCGGTACTTGCGTTCCACCAGCAGGTCATCCGCGCGCGCCGCACCGCAGACGAAGAGCGCGAGCGCAGCGGCGGCCAGGCAGCGCGGCCACCCGCGCGCGCCGCTCGACCCCGCCGGCCGGTCGGCGGCGGTCATCGCGGCCACGGCCGCTTGGTCACCGTCAGGCGGTCAATCACATCGCCCTCGGGCGTGAGCCGCGGCCGCTCGAGGTCCACCACGCCATAGCCGCCGGTTTCTCATGCTTGCCTGCCCCCTCCGCCCCTCACGCCTCGCGCGCGGAGAACACGAACCACCCGAAACGCTCCGCGTGATGGAAGGCGTTCGGGAGCCCGGCCCGCGTGGGCGACCAGCAGCTATACTCGTCCCTCTCTCCGCGGTCAATCCGGTACAGGTTGCCGCGCCAACGCTCGCCGTCGGTCGGCGCCCGCCCCGCAACCGCGTCGAAGGGGATGGCCATCTCCACCGTCCATAGCTGATCGAGGTCCGAGCGGTCATCGAGGGTGCCGACCACGCGCACCCCGGTGAGCATCCCCTCGCAGTTCCACCTGGGGTCGGCGCGCCACTTCTCACTCGGTCTGCGATCCGGGCTGTGGACCTTGCCGTCCCAGATCACGTTGCGCGGGCTGACCTCCAACTCGAAGTAGTTGACCAGGTCGCCGCTGGGGTTGAGGAAGATCTCGACCACCTCCTGGTCGAATAGAGGCTGGTCGCGCTTGGTGTAGGTGCCCCAGATATCGTTGTCCACACAGCAGAAGGCGACGTAGAGGTAGCGGTCATCCCAGCAGAGCTTGACCTCGGTCTCGAAGTCAGGGGGGCTGCCGTCGAGCAGGGAGAACGCGGCCACCGGCTCGATGCGGCGCCACACCGCCTCGTTCAGCACGCCGTCAACCGCAATCGGCTGCGGTGTGCGCCGGATGATGTAGGTCGGCACGTCCATCTCAATGGCCTCCGCATGTGGCATCGCCCCGGCCCACTGCCGGCGGGCTAGCCCCGGCATGGCGATCACGACCGCCGCGGCAAGCGCGGCCACCAGCACCGCACGCCACCCGCTGCGCCGCGGCGCCGGCGACTCCGAACCAAAGCCGACCATGTCCAGCCTCCGGCGCGCGAGCATCCGACTCTCTGGCGGAGGTTAGCACAAACGGTGCCGGGATGACAAGGCGAGGGGGCGCTGCGACACTCAGAAGGTGCTGCCCGTCGGCACGCCCCAGGAAATGCGGGAGGAGGTCAAGCGCCGCCACGCCCCACGCGCCGTCCTGCATCACCGCCGCCGCCAAGAGGACGCGCATCGCCAAGCGGCTTCATCAGCGGCTATTCGCCAGGCGCGTAGCCCTGATCTCCGCAGGCGAAACATAACAGCATCTGGTCGGCGGCGCTGTCAGTCGCATCGCCACCGAGGTATCGGGCCAAGCACTTCAGACACTGAAGGCAGCGCGGGTGCCAGCAAGAAGCCAGGGCGCTGCTGCTGATAACTGCCCATATCTCGGCACCGGCCCACGTACAACTCTGCATACCCGGACGGCGGTCTTTCAGCATAGGGACCCGGCGAGCGGGCCCAAGTCCATTGAAGCAGACAACCCGAGGCGTATACGTCTTCACGCGGTCCTCGGCCTCGCGCACCCACCTCTTCCGGTCCTGCTCAGAGACATCGGTCTCCTTCAGGTGCCGGTTTGTCAGACGCACAAACCGGGCACTGTGCGCACACTTCAGCTATTGACATCGGCGTTCATCTGCGTTCGTCGGCGGTTTCTCTATCCGTATCTTTCCTCTGCGCTCTTGGCGGCCTCTACGGTTCTATTCCCCGCGACGTTCGTCCGCGGCCAAGGTTCCCTCCATCCCCCACACGTGCCCAGCGGTGGCGCGGACGGTGACCAAGGGGCTGTCCCCGAACGGGGACTGTCCCCTGAGTCCCTGCGGCCCGTCGAACACCATCAGCTTGTTCTGCCGCGTGCGGCCCGACAGGCGCGCGGGGTTCCTCGCGCTCGGGCCCTCCACCAGCACCTCGAAAGTGGCCCCCACCGCCGCCTGATTGATCTCCGTGCTGATCTGGTTCTGCATCGCTATCAGCTCCCCCAGCCGCCGGTGCTTCACTTCGACCGGCACGGAATCGGGCATTGCCGCCGCCGCCGTCCCCTCACGCGGGGAGTAGGCGAACATGAACGCCTGGTCGAAGCGCAGGCGCCGATAGACCTCCAGGCATGCCGCGAACTGTTCCTCGGTCTCGCCCGGGAAGCCGACGATGAGGTCGGTGGTCAGGGCCAAGTCGGGGATGATCTCCCGCGCCAGCTCCACCTTGCGCAGGTAGTCCGCGACCGTGTAGCGGCGGTTCATGGCTGCCAGCAGCGCGTCGTGGCCGGCCTGCAAGGGCAGGTGCAGTGCCTCGCACACCTGGGGCAGGCCCGCGACGGCGCGAAACAGGCGCTCGTCCGCGTTGCGCGGATGGGAGGTAGTGAAGCGCAGGCGCTCGATGCCCGCCACGTCGTGGACGAATTGAAGCAGGGCGGGGAAGTCGCGCTGGCCGGGCCGGTCGGCGCCATAGACCAGGACGTTTTGGCCGAGCAAGGTGATCTCGCGGCAGCCGCGGGCGGCCAGGTGCTCGATCTCGGCGCGGATCTCGGTTGATGGACGGGAGCGCTCCGGCCCGCGCACGTGGGGGACGATGCAGTAGGCGCAGTAGTTGGTGCAGCCTTCGATGATGGGCACGAAGGCGGTCAGGGCGGGGGGAGCTTCGGGCAGGGTCGTCTCCCCGTCCTCCAGGGCGAGGTCAACCTGCGGTTCGCCGGTGGATTGAAAGGCGGCTATCAGCTCCGGCAGGCGCCCCAGCCGGCGCGGCCCGACGAGGATGTCGGCGTTGGGGGCGCGCTGGAAGATGCGCTCGCCCTCCTTCTGCGCCATGCAGCCGCCGATGGCGATGATGGTTTGCGGCTTCTCGCGCTTGAGCTGCCGCAGCGCATCCAGGAAGCCATAGAGCTTGCGCTCGGGGCGCTGGCGGACGCAGCAGGTGTGCAGGAACACGAGGTCGGCGTCGGCGGCATCGGCGACCGGCCGCCAGCCGAGGCCGCGCAGTTGGGCGCCGATACGGTCGGCCTCGGCCTTGTTCATCTGGCAGCCCCAGACCTTGAGAAAGAATGTGCGGTCGCGGTCGTCCATGCATCACTGAGTTCGGCGCGCCGCGGAGAACGCCTGGCGGCGGCCTCGCTCCTTTCGCGGGCGGATTCGGCAGGGGCTCCCGTCGCGGTAGGCGAAGCAGGACACCGCCAACCGAGACTGTGCGTGGTGGGCGCCGCGTGCGCGGCGCCGGCTGACCCCGACCAGTCGGGGGTCCACATTCAAGTAGGGGCAAGGCATGCCTTGCCCCTACTCCTGCGCGCTGACGCCGAACCCTGTCTCGTGCGCACGGCTGCGAAATCACAAGTCTCGTTGTAGTGCTAGGAGGTTTCGGTGACCGTTCTTGCATTCGGGTGCTTGCTCGTCATCGCCGCTTCCGCGCTTTGGGCAGAGCCCACAGCGCGGCCGACCAACCCGCCTTCGATGTCGGTGGAGGTGACGGACGGCGACCGCGTGCTGCGCACGCTGCGCGTGGCGCCGCCGGAGGTGGTCGAGGTACGCGGGGAGGCGGTGGTGATCGGCGATGATGCCCCCCATGTGTGGGCGAGAGGAACCCGCTTGCCTGCGCTGGTCACTGGAACCGGCTCTGTCGTCGTCGGCGCGGTGGCGCCCGGCTCGGTGGTGGTGTGCTCCGCTCCCGGCGCGGAGCCTTACGAGCAGGGGAAGGACTACTTGCTCGACGAGCGGTGGGCGGCCCTGGGCCGCGTCGCTGAAGGCCGCATCCCGCAGGGAGCGAGGGTTTATGTTGATTACGCGTACTACCGGTCCCGCCTCGACACCCTGCAGGTGACGGCGCGCGACACGCCCAGCATCAGGCGCGGCAAACCAGCCGCGGTATGCCCCCACCCCGCAGGCGCCGCCCGCGGGCACGAAGCGATCGCCAACATCTGGGTGCGCCCGGGCCTGACCGCCGTCACCGCCGAGGACATCTACCCCATCGGCCCGCCGCCGTCATTCCCCGCGCCCGACCGCACGGGCACCGCCGCCACCCGCAAGCTGCTCGCCGCGGGGGGCAAGGCGACCATCGTCGCGCTGGGCGACAGCGTCACCGCCGGGGGCGAGGCGAGCCGGCCGGAGCTAGCCTTCCCCAACCTCTTCGCCGCCACCCTGAGCGCGCGCTACCCGCAGGCCGGTATCACCCTCATCAACGCCGGCATCGGCGGCGCCAACTCGGATCTCGGCCTCGAACGCCTCGACCGCGACGTGCTCGACCATCAGCCGCAACTGGTGGTCATCGAGTTCGTCAACGACATGCTGTGGCCGCGGGAAAAGGTGATCGCCAACTACCGCCGGCTGATCTCGCGTATCCGGGCGGCAGGGGCGGAGGCGGTGATTATCACCCCGCACTACATGTGGCCGGAGTGGATGGGCGGATTCGATGAGGCGCTCGCCGGCCTTAAGCAGGTGGCGACCGAGGAGAAAGTCGCATTGGCCGACGCCTCGGCGCGGTGGGGCGCGCTGCGGGAGACGGGGATCCCCTACGAGACGCTGCTGGTCAACAGCATCAACCACCCGGATGATCGCGGCCACCGCCTGTTCGTGGACGCGCTGATGGAGCTATTCTGAACCGGGATTCCTGACGAGGCCCGCGTCCGCAGCCGGTACCGGTTTCATCCGCAGATCTTGCGGGCCCTGGAACCTGCGAACGGATCACACCGCCGGACGCCACCAGCGCAGGTGCCGTCGGCGAGTCCTACCGCACAACTCCCAGGCGCTTGGACGGGTAATAACGCAGGGTGACCTTGCCTTTGATGGCGCTGCGCGCCAGCGTACCCCAACGGTGGCTGTCATTACTGTCGCGCCGGCGGTCGCCTAGCACGAAGTATCGCCCTGCCGGGAGCCTGATAGGGCCGAAGTCGTAGTCGGGAGTCTGCTCGGGCGCGATGTAGGGTTCTGGGAGCTTGACCCCGTCAACGTACACGCCGTCATAACTGCGGATCTCCAACAGGTCCCCGGGCAGACCGACGATGCGTTTGACGAAGTCCCTTGCGTTCCCGTCCGGCGTCGCTTGCGGCGGCGCCTTGAAGACGACTACCTCCCCGCGACGAGGGTCGCGCAACCGGTATGTCAACAGGTTGACCATGAAGCGGTCGCCCTCGGCCAGGACGGGGCGCATGGCGGTCGAGGGAATGCAATAGGCGCGCATCACGTAAGGGCGGATGACGATCACTGAGAGTAAGAACCATGCCGGCAAAGTGGAGGCGGCGGCCCAGGCGAGATAATGGCTCGGCGCGCGCACCAGGCGCACTCGCGAGCCCGCGAACACATCATGGAGCGCCCGCTTACGGCGACCAACTGCGAGCCAAATGGGATCGAGGCAGCCCACGACATACGGATAGAGCCCAATGCAGATAAGATCCGTCAGCGCTCTGAGCGACGCTCGCCACCAGGACAGCCGCCTCCCGCCAGGCCCGAAGACGGTCAGGCCGGCCAGCCTCTTTCCCCAGGTATCACCGCGCCGGGCCGTGGGGATTGTGAAGTACGCCAGGAAGACCCCGACCGAACCCACCACGACCGCCGGCCACACTACGGAGGTGGGCGCCCCTGCGGTCTCGGCAGCCGTTCCGACGATGAGGGCAAGCGCGCTGAGCGACCAGAGGACGAGATAGTCGCTCATCCTGGCGGCCAAACGGATCAGCAGTCCGGCCGGTTGTCCCTCGTCCCCATCCGCACCAGGCTCCTGCCTGCGTGCGGCGGCTTCCGCGCGCGCCGTCGCCCGCAGGGAGAGAGCCAGGACGATGCCCCCGCCGACGACCGCCAGAATCGCATTAATCCACATCATCGCGCACCTCCGTTCCTGTCGCGGCAGGGGCCGCCTGCCCAGCCGAGCCCGTGCAGCCAAGAGCGCGGGAACGCCATTCTGCCTGTCGCGCGCGGTTCCTTGCGCCGGCCCTTTGCTGTGTAACCTTCAAGACTGGACAGGTTTATGACTTCAAGTATGAACGCTTTCGGTTAGCGGATGACCGCCAGGATGCCCTGGCGCACGTACATCACGCCGATGGCGGCAATGATGATACCCATGATCCTCGCCACCACGCTCGAACCGGTGCGCCCCAGCAGCCGGTTGAGGACATCGGTGAACCACAGCACCGGCAGCGTCCCCGCGAACGCCAGCAGCACCGCCCCCAGCACGATGGGGAACCGGTGCACCCCCAGCAGCACCAGGGTGGTGGTGATCGCCCCCGGCCCCACCAGCAGCGGGCAGGCGATGGGAATGATCCCCGGGGCGCCGTCATCGCCCGTGTCGGGGTGGCCGCGGGTCACCATGCGCAGGGCGATGATGAACAGCAGCGCCCCGCCGGCGATCTCGAAGTCCGCCAGCTCGATGCCGAAGACCCGCAGCACCCAGCGCCCGCCGACGACGAAAACCATGAGGATGATGAGCGCGACCACCCACGCCAGGAAGAGCACGCGGCGGCGCTCGGCGGGGGTGCGCTCCCGGGTGAGGGCGACGAAAACCGGCACGTTGCCCAGCGGGTCCATCACGATCCACAGGGCAAGCGCGCCCTTGAGGAGGGGTACGAGAATCGCCGCTGCTTCAGACACGGGCCGCCTCCTGTCGCCGGCACGTTCGCCGGGCGCACCAGTTGCGTGTATGCCGAACTACGACCGCGCCCGAGAGGCGGGCCGCGGCGTCTGCGCGGGCGCGAGGATGCCGGCGAGCTCGACGTACATGGCCTCGAGCGCCGGGTCGAGATTGACGTAGCTGCGGATGTAGGCCGCGGTGCGCGTGATGGCGTCAATCGCCTGGCGCAGCACATCGTAGCCGGCTTCCCGGGCGCGCGCCTGCGCCTGGTCGCGGTAGTCGCGGTTGATCATCAGCTCCGGGCGCCCGCTCTTGGCGACCATGATGTCGCGCAGCCACCCGGCCATGACCTCCAGCACCTGCGGCACCGCCCGGCGCATGGCGCGGGTGTGGCTGATCCCGAGCTTCTTCGTCTCCCCGGCTGCGTCGGCGTCCGCGGGGTCATCGTCCTGCGCCCGGTCTTGCTCGACGATGGCCGCGTACTCCAGCTCCCACAGGCTGGCGGCGACCTGTAGCGTCCGTGACGCCAGCGCCAGCGCCGCCTGCACCGGGGCCGAGAACAGCTCCTCCGCCAAGGCGATCGCTTGCGCCCGCAGCTCCAGCAGGTAGGGGCGCTGCGCCATCGCAATCGCGCGCCCGGGGCGGCCGTCGGCGAGGCCCGCAAGCAGCCGCGCCTGATCCGGGTCAACCCCGCGCCCGTGCAGCAGCTCCTCGATGCGCTGCGGCGCGACCATGTGGAACCGCACCTGCTCGCAGCGCGACACCACCGTTTCCCGCATGGCCGCGGGGCGGCTGCTGACGAGGATGAAAACGGTCCCCGCCGGCGGGTCTTCCAGCGTTGCCAGCAGCGAATCCGCCGCCTCCTCGGTCATGCGATCCGCGGGCTCGAAGATGAAGACCTTGTAGGGCGAGAACACGGGCTTGAGCGCCGCTTCGTGCAGCACCGGGGGATGGGGCGGGCGGTCGCGCGGGTCGCCGCGGGTCTGGGCGATGGTGATCCACGCCTGGTCCTCCACCAGCTCCAGCAGGCGCGGGTCGGTGATGGGCTGCTTGCGATACATGGGGGCGATGCGCCAGATCTGGGGATGGTTGCCGTGGGCGAAGCGGCGGCAGGACTTGCACTCGCCGCAGGCGTCGGCGTCCCCCGCGCGCGCCTCGCAGTTGAGCGCCTGCGCGAACAGCAGGGCGGCGGTCAGCTTGCCCACGCCCTCGGGGCCGACGAACAGGTAGGCGTGCCCGACGCGCCCCTCGCGCAGGGCCGCGCGCAGGACGCCGACCGGGGCCTCCTGGCCCACCAGGTCGCTCAGGCTATGGAGATCGCCAGTCATGCAAGCAGCTCCGCAGCGCACCGGCATTCCGGCGCACCCGAGAAGAACCCCGTCAAGAAAAAGGGGTCTCAATGCCTTGTCGGGCGTATTGACTCTCCCTGAAAACGTGGTAATCCATAGGTAATCCAGTATTCTGGAGGTGGATAGCCCGCGTAGGGCTGGCGTGGAAGAGGCCCCGAAAGGGGTCTTTTTCATTTCGGGAAGAGGACCTGCCCATATCCTCGCACTCTTCCGTCATACAGGTGCCGGTTCCATTTGGAGCCTATCCTAAGATACACAGTCCACGGGCATGTCATTGCGAACGATTTGTCCCCCATAGCCTTGGCGAAGGGGGAAGTGAGGAATCTCGGTTCGGAACGAGATCCCTCGCTGCCGCTCGGGATGACAGTCAGCCGGTTTCTCGGATAGGCTCTTACGTTCCGCCTGCTCCAGCCCGCCCACCAGCGTGTCCGGCTCATCCGAGAGCCCGCGGATCTGGTTGCCGCCGGCGCAGGGGCTTGCCCTCACGCCGCCTTGAACTGCTCGACGTCGAGGACGAAAATGATGGCGCCGCCGACGGTGACTTTGACCGGGCTCGGCATGCAGGTGCCGATGGGCTCGATGGTGGGGGGAAAGACGTTGACGAACTGCTCGCGGCGCTTGGAGTGCTGGGCGATGAGGTCCATCGCCGCCGGTACCTGGTCGTCCCGGCAGCCGATGAGAAAGGTGACGTTGCCCTCGCGCAGGAAGCCGCCGGTGCTGGCGATGTTGGTGAACTTGTAGCTGGCTTCAAGCAGCGCGTCGGTCACCTTGCGTCGGTCCTTATCCTGTACGACGGCGATGATGAGCTTCACGATGGTCCTCCTTGGTCGGCACGCGCCGAGAGGAAGTCTTGCAGCACCTGCAGGGCGCGGGTGGAGACCTCTTCCACCGCGCCGGTCGCGTCAACCACGCGGATGCGTGCGGGGTGGGCGCGCGCGAGTTCGCGATAGCCCTGCGCCACGCGGCGATGGAAGTCCGCCGCCTCGCGCTCCAAGCGATCCGGGGTCTGCGCCAGGCGCGCGCGCGCCGCTGCCGGCGTCAGCTCCAGCAACACCGTCAAGTCGGGCTCCAGCCCCCCGGTCGCAAAGCGGTTCAGGGCCTGCACGAATTCCGCATCGAGGCCGCGCCCGCGGCCCTGGTAGGCCGCCGTCGAGTCGGCGAAGCGCTCGCAGACGACCGTTCGGCCGCTCTCCACGGCGGGGCGGATCACCTCCTCGACATGCTGGGCGCGGTCGGCGCCATAGAGCAGGAGCTCGGCGGCCGCGCCCAGCGGCGCGCGATCGTCGAGCACCAGCGCGCGCAGGCTTTCGCCCAACTCCGTGCCCCCCGGCTCGCGCGTCAGCACCACCTCGCGGCCGCGCTCCCGCAGCCACGACGCCAGCGCGCGCGCCTGGGTGGTCTTGCCGGCGCCGTCTATGCCCTCGACGCTGATGAAGATTCCGCGCGCGGGACCTGGCGCCTGTCGCGGGGCGGACATCTCGCACCTCACCTGATGGCCAGCTCGAGCTGCGCCTCGGCGGGGTCCGCCTGCACGCGCCCGTAGCGCCCGCCACCCCCCGCCGTGAGCGGCAGCGCCCCCGCCCGCGCCGCCATTATCAGTTGCGCCAGGCGCCCGCCGACCACCTGCGTTAGCTCTCCCGCCTCAACCTCGTGCAGCACCGCCATCTCGGTGCCGAAGCGATTGAGCAGCTTGCCCAGCGCCACCGGCCCGAGCTTCGGCAGAAACAGCAGCGGCACCTGGTAGCGATACGGCGGGCGGTGCGCGGGCGGCCGCGGCTGCGGGTAGTCGGCGATGTCGGTCACGCGGTCGAGCACCCCCGTTACCACCCCGTCGCCGCCACACAGCGGGCACGCCGGCACCGGCGGCGGCTCGGTCTCGATGCGGTCGCACGCCGGGCAATAGGTGCGATGGTATTTCCCCAGCCGCGGGTCGAGGCCGAAGTTGCCGATCACCCGCCGTCCGCCCTCGCGGCGCAGGGCGCGCAAGAGCTCCGCGTAGGTCGGCTCCTCGATCTCGAGGAGATTGTACTCGCGCGCGATCCGGGGCAAGCTGTGGGCGTCGGAGTTCGACAGCAGCGACAGCTCCGCGAGCTCGGCCAGCTGGTCGGCCATGAATGAATCCGCCGACAGGCCGAGCTCGAGGGCGGGGATCGCCGCCAGCGCGCGGTCGTCGAAGACCTCGCTCAGCCGCCGCGCGCAGTTGCCGTAAACGCTCTTGTGCGGGGTGAAGGCGTGGGCGGGAACCAGGACGCCGCCGCAGGCATCGGTGATCTCCCACAGCTTCTGCGCGGGCAGGCGGCAGCGCTGAGAGCTGAGGTCGAGGTTGGTGACTAGGCCCCCCATCACCTGGCTGAAGCCGCGCAGCTCGGCCAGGGTCGGAAAATAGGAGATGTGGTGGGCGCAGGCGCCCTCGGCCTCGACCGTCTCCAGCTCGCAGCCCAGGAGCATGGTGGTGCGGTCGCGAAAGCGCAGGCCGCCGCCTGCCAGCTCGACCATGTCGCCGGAGGAGATGAGGGCGCGGATGTCGGCCAGCACCGCCGGCGAGGCGCAGTCCACCACCCCCGCCATCTCGATGCCCTTGCGATCGGCGCACTCGCGGGCGATGTTGGCGAAGGTGAGGTCGCGGGCGGCGGTGATCTTGACCGGCTGGCCCGGCCGCGGCGGACCGTCAGCGTCGGCCTCGGCCAAGGGCGCCGCGTCGGTGCGCCCCCCAAACGCGCGCCCGATGTGAATGTGCAGGTCGGCGAATACCGTGCGCATGAGGCTCCCGCGCGGGGTGACACCCGCTGCGCTGCTATTCGCCGCGGGCGACGCTCAACCTGCGCCACCGGCACCCAGCCTGGGGCGCAGTTGACGCCGGTCTGCGGGAGTGATACACTCCGCTCGCAGTCGGCCCGTCGGGCGGGTCCGAGCACGACCGGCGCCGCCGACCGCACCAGTGTCATCACCAGTAGTCCCGGACGGCCGAACGCGCATGGCGCGCCGCCGCGGTGTGCATACGGCTGGGGCTGACCGCCGGCCTTCTCATTCATTTCGGCGCCGACCGGCAATAATGGAGGGTCCGCGCATGTATGAGTCGGGTTTCGTGGTCGGATTGCTGCTGCTGCTGGCGCTGTTCGTGGTCTTCCCGGTCTATGTGTTGATCCGCCTGGCGGCGCTGAATCGCGCAATGGGGGACCTCCGGGAGCTGGCGCGGCGCGTCTCCCCGCGCGAGGAGGCGCCGGCGACGGAAGCAGCGGACTTGCGCCGGCGGGTCATCGGCCCGCTCACACCGCTTGCCGCGACCCCGTCGGTCACGGTAACCGAGACCCCGCTTCCGCCGCCAACTCCGGCGTCGCCGCCCCTCATCCCGCCGCCCCCGCCGCCGCCATCCACGCCAGCGACACCGGCGGCTTCGCGCCCGGACCTGGAATCCGTCCTGGGCGCAAACTGGCTGAGCAAGCTGGGCGTGGCGGCGATCGCCATCGCCGTCGCCTTCTTTCTCAAGTACGCGTTCGATTCGAATTGGATCGGCGACACCGCCCGCGTCACCGCCGGCCTGGTCGCTGCGGCGATACTGCTTAGCCTGGGGCAGGTCTTGCTGGCCAGGCCGACCTATCGCGCCTACGCCCAAGTGCTAACCTCGGGCGGCGTGGTCATCCTGTTTCTGTCCATCTATGCCGCCCACACCTCCTATCATCTGATCGGGTGGTCGGCCGCCTTTGTCGTGCTCGCGGCGGCGGCGCTGGCCGCCTCCGCCCTGGCAATGGCGAACAACACCGAGGCGGTGGCCCTGCTGTGCCTGGCAGGCGCTTTCGCCACCCCCGTGCTGCTGCACCGCGACGGCGCCGGGGCGGGCGACCTGGTGCGCCTGTACGCCTACCTGGCCGCTCTCAACCTGTGGAGCGCCGCGCTCCTCAGGTACCGCCCCTGGCGCTCGCTCACCGCGCTGTCGTTCGGCGCGACGTGGCTGCTGTTCTTCGGCGCGGGGAATCTGCGCGGGCAGGGCCTATTGACCGAGGGATTCGCCGCAGTCTTTCTCTTCTTCGCCTGCTACGGCGGCATCGCCGCCGTGAAGGCTGCGCCCGAAGCGGCGCCTGAAACGCAGCGCTCCGGCGTGGGCATGATTCTGGCGGGCTGCGTCGCCTTCGTCATCGCCAGCGCGCTCATCCTGGTGGGGGTGGAGGCGCTGGGGCTGCCGGCGCTGGCGGGCGTTGGGGTCTTGACGGCGCTCCTGCTGGCGGTGATGGCCGCGGCCTTGCCGCCGTTGGGCGCGCAGGATCCCGTGGTGCGCCAGGTTTTCAGCTATCTCTCGGCGGTGGTCTTGGTGCTGCTGGTCGGCGCAAGCGCGGCGATGGCGCCGTCCGTGTCCCGGGCGCAAGCCCCGTACTCGTTCGCATTCGCCCTCTTCAGCTACCTGCTGTTCCTGGGCGTCGCGCTGCACATGCGCCGCGCGGACGAAGAGGGCCCGGCGGTGTTCCTGGTCGCCGTCGGCGCGGTGACCCACCTGATGGTGGTCTTTCACGCGCTTGCGCCGCTGCGAATATGGGGCGTTAATGCCGCCCCCTTGTGGCTGCCGCTCGCCGGCCTGATCATGCTCGGCGTGCTGTGGATATCCACAAGGCAAGAGCGCGAGGGGCGCTACTTCCCGATGACGGTCATGATCGCGGCGCAGGCGCTGCCGCTGGTCGCGTTCCTGGCCGCGCTCTATTTTGTCGGCCAGTGGCCGGCGCGGCCGGCGACGGCGCTTTTCCTGGGCGAGTTTCTATTGATCTCCGGCGCCTGGGTGGGGATGCGCCGCCTCACCGCGCTGCCCGCATTTCGCGGGGACCTGCTGGCGGCCTTCGGCAACGCGGCGGTGTTCTTCGGCCTGCTGGCCGCCGCTGCGCGATTGCAGTCATATCAGGGATTGGTGCTGCTGTGCGGGTGCGCGATTGCCCTGGCGGCATATCACGCGTTCGTCGGCGCGTCGGTCCTGCGCCGCCCGCAAGACGATGCGCTGCTTCGCTTCACCTATCTCGGCCTGGCGCTGACCTTCCTCACCATCGCCATTCCGCTGCAGCTGAAGGCCGCCTACATCACCCTCGCGTGGGCGGTGGAGAGCGCGCTGCTGGTATGGAGCGGGCTGGCGGCGGGTGAGCGCCGCATGCGCTGGTACGGCGTCGCCCTGTTCGCCATTACCGCCGCCAAGGCTTTGTTCGTGGATAACCTGCCCTCCGCGCACTTTCGCTTCCTGCTCAACCAGCGCATGCTGTCCGGGGCGTCGGTGGTGGCGGCGGCCTACGTCTCGGCGTGGATGATGTGGCGGCGGCGCGACGCCCTCGCCGCCCAGGAGCGCTCGGCGCCCGCGGTCCTCGCCCTGGTGGCCAACGCCTTCACCCTCATCTTCGTGAGCCTGGACTTGTGGGCTTACTTCGGCCAGCGGGGGGCGCTCGCGGGGCGCGGCAGCATTCAACAGTTGTCGCTGTCCATCTTCTGGAGCATCTACGCGCTGGCGATGATGGCGGTCGGCATCGGGCGCCGCCTGCGGCCGGTGCGGCTGTTCGCGATGGGCCTGCTCTACCTGTCCATCTTCAAGGTGTTCCTGTTCGACCTGCGTTTCCTGGAGCAGCCCTATCGCATCGTCTCTTTCTTCGGCCTGGGGGTCATCCTGCTGGTGGTGAGCCTGCTCTACACGCGCTTCGAGGGGCGGTTACATGAAGAAAGCGATCATCCTGGCGGTGGTGATGATAGCGGCGCTGCCGGCGTCGGCGGACCTGCCCCGCGGTGAATGGCCGACCGCGCGGGCGGTCATCCTGCCGCCGATGTCCGCGCCCGGGCTGGTCTATCTCCCCCTGGACGAGCAGGCGCTGGCGGTCAGGTCCCTGGCGGAGTATCGCATCGTCGGCGACGGCCGCGCCGAGACCCCCTACCGCATGGTGGTGGAGCAGGGGCGCTCCGAGACGCGGGTTCTCCCCGCGGCGGTCATTTCCCGGGGCGAAATCAGAGGGCAGCAGGCCCAGGTGACTGTGGACCTGGGGTCGGCGACGCTGCACGCCAACCAGGTTCAGTTGGGGCTGCGCGGGGACAACTTCCGCAGCCGCGTGCGGGTCGAGGGCAGCCGCGATCGCGCGCAGTGGTGGCTGCTCACAGCGCAAGGGCTGGTCTATCGTCACGAGACGCGTTTCGAGCAGACGCGGGTAGCGCTGCCCGCCAATGACTATCGCTTTCTGCGCATAACCGTATCCACGCTCCAGGGGAAGCTGCCCGCGGTGTCCGAGGCGCGGGTCGTCAGCGAGGTGCCGATCCAGCGCAAGCTGATTCCCGTTCCCGCCAAGCTCTCGCGCCGCGAGGATGCGCGACACCGCTCAACCGTCCTCACCCTGGACCTGGGGCGATTGAGCCGCGACCTGGCGCAGGCGGCATTCGAGGTGGCGGAGGCGACCTTCGACCGTCCCCTGACCATCGAGGCCGCCTTGAGCCGGCGGGACTACGGATGGGCGGGAGACGCCGCCCTGCGTCGAGCGGCGCCCGGCGCCAAGGTGATGGTGCCGCTCGAGATTCCACAGGCGCGGCGAGTGCGCATCTCCGTCTCGAACGGCGACGATCGCCCGCTCACCTTGCGCGGCGTGAACCTGTTTCGGGTGCGGCGCGGCCTGATTTTCCGGGCCGCGCCCGCGCACGCCTATGAGTTGTGGTACGGCCGGCGCGGCGCGGCCTCGCCGGTTTACGACATCCAACGCCTGCCCATCACCACCTCCCCCGCGAAGATGGCCCTGGCCGGGTTGGGGCCGGAGCGCAAGCTGCCGCTCAAGCCGCCCCCCCCGCCGCCCTGGAGTGAACGGCACCGCGCGCTCTTCTGGACCGCGTTGGCGGCGGTGATCGTCCTGCTCGCCCTGCTCATCCTGCGCGCCATGCGCGGAGTGAAGGCGCCCCCGCAGGGGTAAGCGCGCGGAGTCTAGTGGCAGCGGGCGATGGCGGTCAGACGCTCGTCACAGGCGCGGCGCCAGTGATCGGCGGTCAGCCCTTCGCTGAAGTCGAGCCACCCCGTGTGCGGCTCCCCCAGCGCGCGCAGGGCGCCCTGGAACGCTCGGCGCGCGCCCTGGGGGTCGCCGCGCGCGCAGCGGGCGACCCCCAGGTAGTAGTGCGCCGGAACCAGCCCGCAGTCACTGTAGATGGCGCGGGTAAAGTGCTCTTCGCTCTCCGCCAGTTCGCCCGCGCGGCTGGCGATGAGGCCGAGGACATAGTGAGCCGCGCCCGCCAAGGGGTCGCGCGCCAGCAGCTCCAGGCACAGCGCCGCCGCCTGCTCCCCGGCCCCGCGCATCGTCCGCACCCAGGCCAGCAACTGGCGCGCGCGCGGCGCTCGCACCTCCGTCGCGAAAGGCAGCAGCATCTGTTCCGCCTGCTCCCAGCGCTCCTCGGTCGCGGCCGCGATCGCCTGGCTGCAGGCCTCCTGCTCATGCGCGGCCGGAGGCGGTACGCTGCGCGCGGGACATGGCAGGTCGCCCCGCAGGCGCGCCGCCGCTGCGTGGTGAGCGTGCGTCGGGGTCGGGGGGTCGTGCGCCACCACGTAGGACGGGCGCAACCCAGCCAGCGCCGCCTCCACCGGCGGCTTGACATAGATGAAGACGCCCACGACTTCGATGACCTCGAAGTCGTGGCTTATGCAGCACAGGCACTCGGTCGGGCTCAGCACCAGGAACCCTCCCGGGCGCAGCACCTCCCGGAAGCGCTCGATCACCTGGCGCGTGGTCCGCGGACGGAAGTAGATGGTGACGTTGCGGCAGAAGATGATATCCCAGCCCGCGGGCGGGGGTTCG
>DATLAK010000091.1 GCA_035527535.1 Armatimonadota bacterium | reverse complement strand
CGCATACACATTTTACAAGTTTTGTCTTATTAATGAATAAAAATCAATTAGTTATAGTATGGCGCACCAGACTACGAATCTGGGGGTCGGGGGTTCGAATCCCTCCCGGTGCACCAATCTTTTCAATGGGTTAGCTGGATTCTGACGGAAATCAAATTTACTCAGGTACCACATCGGTACCACCGCGACGCTTTTCAGTCGAATATTCCGGGTTCCTAATACGCTCCGAGCGCGCGCATCGCGCCAAGGTTGGATGGCCGTCTCGTTCAGTCGGGGCGGTCACCTCGATATGCGGCGCCGCTCATCAAGCGCGAAATTGATCCGTTCGATAGCCATCTCGATCTCGCGCCGGTCACCACTACGCCGGGCGCGCTCCAGAATCTCGCGCACCTCTCTGAGAGCGCGGACGAGCGGGGGAACGAGTGGCGGTGGCGAGGCGGTCATGGTATCGATGCTATGTCTCCCTATCCCGCGCTCTGCGACCGCGCCCGCGCCGCCGCCAAGCGCCTGGCCGAGCGCACCCAGGCCGAGCGCGAAGCGGCCGAGGCGCTGGCGCCCGTCGTCGGCGCCCACTGCATCGGGCTGGCACGGACGCCGCATTCCGTAAACCGCTACTGCGGCTGCTGAGCGCGCCGCGGTGCCGCCCCAGCGTGGCCCGCAACGGATTGTTCACGCAATATCAAAGCAAACTTCATATGTTTCATATTTATTTAACCAAAGCGCGCTGCCACGTTCTCTCTGTTGCGTGACGACCGAACGATCACGCTCGTGCGGAGGAGGCTGACGGGAGGCGATGGCAGAGGCGCTAAGCACCAGCGATGTCGCGAGACTCTACGGCGACGTTCCCCCCTTCATGGCCATCGCCCAAGTGAGGAATCTGGCCAAGCTTGATGCCGATGCCGCGATCGTCGGCATGCCCTATGACGGACTCGCGACCTTCCGCGGCGGCGCCACAAGGCGCGGACCGCAGGAGATCCGCAAGTTCTCTCTCCTCTTCGGCGGCTACAACTTCGATTGGGATCTGGACGTCTTCGAGCACCTGCGCGTCGCGGATGTGGGCGACGTGGACGTGGCGCCGGGCGACAATGCGGAGAGCTACGCGCGCTTCGAGGCGCGCCTTGGCGCTGTTCTGGCGGCTGGCGCGGTGCCGATCAGCCTCGGCGGCGATCACGGCATCACCTATCCGGCGGTCAAGGCGGTTTCCGAACATCACGGCGACCCTCTGGGCTTCCTGGTCTTCGACACACATCTCGATCTCAGCGAAAGCTTCGGCGGCGACCGGCTGACGCGCGCCTCCCCCATCCTGCGGATCTCGGAACTCGAGGCGGTGGATCCGAAGCGGATCGCCATCATCGGCGCCCGCGGGCCGCGCAACCTGCCGGAATGGACGCCGCTCTACCGGCAGCTCGGCATCTCGGTCTTCCCGATGGAGCAGGTCGAGAGCGAGGGCATCGAGTCAGTGACCGAGAAGGCGCGGCGGATTGCGACCGCCGGCGGCGCGCGGCTCTATGTCAGCATCGACATCGATAGCGTCGACCCGGCCTATGCGCCGGGGACCAACAGCCCGGAGCCCGGCGGCCTGACCGCACGCGAGATTCTGCGGGGCCTGCGAGTCGCCGCGCGCGAGGGCTTCGCGGGTTTCGACGTCGTCGAGGTGTCACCCGATTTCGACAATCCAAGCGGCACGACCAGCGTGCTGGCCGCGCGCCTGGTCGCCGAAGCCTTGGCATGCCTGGCGGCGCAGAAGGCGAAACGAGTGGACGGCTGGCGCACGGCTCATCATGGGCCGGTTGGCGCCCGGAACTGAAGGAGGCGGAATGATCCGAAATCCCGTACCCTGGCCGAACGGCGCGCGCTGCGCAGCGGCCATCACCTTCGATATGGACGCTGACAGCCTCGTGCATATTGCCAACCCGGACCGCGCGCCGGACATGGTCGCGACCACCTCGATGCTGCGCTACGGACCCGAGGTCGCGGTCGCGCGCATCCTCGAGACCTATCGCCGGCTCGAGATCACCCAGACCTTCTTCGTGCCGGCCTGGTGCGCCGAGAACTACCCGAAGGCGGTCGAGGCGATGGTCAATGCCGGCCACGAGGTGGCGCTGCACAGCTACATCCACGAGCTCTCGTTCGATTTCCAGCGCGACGAGGAGCATTACTGGCTGTCCCGCTCGGCCGAGAGCCTGACGCGGATCGCCGGCAAGCGCCCGCGCGGCTGGCGCGCGCCTATGTATTCCTTCTCGCGCCATTCGGCCGAGCTTCTGGCGTCCGAGGGCTTCGTCTACGACTCCTCGCTGATGGGCGACGACGTGCCCTATATGCTCGAGTCCCCGGCGGGACGTCTGGTCGAGATGCCGGCGCACTGGGGAATGGACGACTACCCGCAATACGCCCACACGCCGGATATCGACTACGCGGTGCCGGTGAAGGCGCCGAGCGACGCGATCCGCAACTACCGCGACGAGTTCGAGGCGCACTACGAGCATGGCGGCCTCTGGATCTGCATCTGGCACCCGTTCCTCACCGGGCGCCTGGCGCGATGGCACCATATCGAGAAGATGCTGACGGAGTTCCGCTCGCGAGGCGACGTGTGGTTCGCCTCGCTCGAGCAGATCGCCGAGCACGTGCTGAAATGCGAGCGCGAGGGAACCTATACGCCGCGCGTCGACAAGCTGCCCTTCTACGCGGACCGGGTGCCGCTGCATGCCGTGGGGGCGCGCGACTGACAACGGGGACGAGGGGTACGACCGCCGGTGCCGCGCGCAGATGGCGGACCGGCCGGACTGAACGGACGACTTGCAATTGGGAGGAGATTCAAAATGACCATCCGCAGGAGAGACATCATCATATCTGGCGCGCTCGCCGGCGCGCTGGCTTTCGCATCGGGCCCGGTGTTCGCCGACGAATTCAAGGCGGCCATCGTGATGCCTGGTAACATCACCGACCAGTCGTGGAACCAGACGGGCTACGAAGGCATCATGCGTGCCAAGGAGACCCTCGGGATCGTGGTCGCCTATAGCGAGAAGGTCACCCAGCCCGACCAGCTCGAGGCCATGTCAGACTATGCCCGGCGCGGCTACAATGTGGTGATCGGCCATGGCGGCGAGTTCGTCGATGCCGCCGAGCGGGCCTCCGAGCGGTTCCCGGACACCATGTTCGTGGTGACCAACGGCTTCGTCTCGAAGGACAACCTCGCCTCGGTCACCTTCGATTTCAAGCAGTTCGGTTATGTGCTTGGTTTTCTTGGCGGCAAAATGTCAAAGGCAGGCACGGGCGGCTATGTGAGCGCCCAGAAGATCCAGGTTGCCACGGATCTGGAGGCGGGCTTTAAGGAAGGCTTCCAAAGCGTTCATCCGGATGCGGAAATCTTTGTTTCCTACACTAATGACTGGGATGACGTGGCCAAGGCCAAGGAGGCCGCGCGCAACCAGTTCGACGAGGGCGCGGACGTGGTCTTCCCGCTACTGGACAACGGCCAGATCGGCGCCCTGCAGGCAGCCAAGGAAGCCGGCGGGTGGAGCTTCGGCGTCTGGCAGGACGTCTACGAGAACTGGCCGGACACTGTGCTGCAATCGGCGGTGATGGACTTCCGCATCGCACTGGTCGACTTCCTGGCACTCGCCAAGGACGGCAAGGCAGAGGGCAAGGTCTACAAGTTTGGCATCGGCACGGATGCCGGCACGCTGGGGACCTACAATCCATCAATCCCCGAGGACGTTGTCAACGAGACAGAGGCGGTGATCGAGAAGCTGAAGAGCGGCGAGCTCAAGCTCTGACACAACTGCGGCGGGGGCGTCCGCGTCCCCGCCGCTCCAATTTGCCCAATTCTGGAGCAGCCCGATGGCCGATCACCGACTCATCGTCGATGACCTGTGCAAGAGCTTTGGCTCGCTCAAGGCGAATGACCGGGTCAGCATTGCGATTGAGCGTGGCAGCGTTCACGCAATCCTGGGTGAGAACGGCGCGGGCAAGACGACCCTGATGAACATGCTCTATGGGCTGCTGCAGCCGGATTCCGGTCGGATCCTGCTTGACGGTGAGCCGGTGCGGATCGACAGCCCGCGCAGGGCGCTGGAGACGGGGATCGGCATGGTCCACCAGCACTTCATGCTGGTCGGGCCGCTGACCGTGACCGAGAACGTGATCCTCGGGATGGACGGCCAGGGCGCGCGGCTCGATCTCAAATCCCACGAGCGCCGGCTCCGAGAGCTCTCGGAAAGCTTCGGCTTTGACATCGACCCGCTCGAGGTGACCTCGCGCCTGCCGCTGGGCATGCAGCAGAGGGTCGAGATCCTGAAATGCCTCTACCGAAATGCCGACCTCCTGATCCTCGACGAGCCGACCAGCGTGCTGACGCCCGGCGAGATCGAGTCCTTCTTCGCGGTGCTGTGGCGGCTGAAGGAGGCCGGCAAGACGATCATTTTTATCACCCACAAGCTCGAGGAGGTGATGAGCCTCTCCGACAACGTGACGGTGATGCGCGCCGGACGGGTCACCGACTCGGTTGCGACCGCCCAAACCAATACGAGCGAGCTGGCCCGGCTCATGGTCGGGCGCGACATCATCTTCGATCTCGAGCGCCCGGAGGGACGCGCGGGCGAGCCGTTCTTCATCGTGGACGGCATCCGCGCCCGTGGCGAGCGCGGGAATGAGGCGCTCGACGGCATCGGCTTCACGCTTCACCGCGGCGAAATTCTGGGATTCGCCGGCGTCGACGGCAACGGACAAGCGGAGCTCGCCGAGGCGATCGCGGGGCTGCGTCCCTATCATGCGGGCTCGATGTGGATCGACGGCAAGGAACTTGCCGGCTACTCGGTCGCCGAGCGCAAGCACACGCTCGGCATCGGCTACGTGCCCGAGGACCGCCACCGCACGGGGTTGGTGCTGGACCAGAGCATCGCCCGCAACTTCATTCTGCGGAGCTACGACCGACCACCCTTCGTACACCATTGCTGGCTCCTCGACTTCAAGGCCATCCGGTCGAACGCTGCGCGTCTCGTCGAGCGCTACGGCGTGCGCATGAGCTCGATCGACCAGGATGCGCGGCGCCTCTCGGGCGGCAACCAGCAGAAGATCGTGCTGGCCCGCGAGATTGAGGCGAAACCCGAGCTTCTGGTCGTCGCCCAGCCGTGCAAGGGGCTGGACGTGGGCGCGATCGAATTCGTGCAGAACACGCTGATCGAGCATCGCAACGCCGGCATGGGGATCATCTACATCTCCACCGAGCTGGAGCACATCATGGCCGTCTGCGACCGGATCGCGGTCATCTTCAAGGGCCGGATCACCGGCATCCTGGAGCCCCGCGAGGCGACGTCCGAACGGCTCGGCAAGCTGATGGCGGGCATCACGGAGGACGCTGCGTGACATACGAGCTGCTGCGCTGGATCTACGCGCTCAAGAGCGTTTGGGCGATCCTGCTGGCGCTTGCCTGCGGCGCGATCCTGATCGCCGTGACCGGGAATTCCCCGATCGAGGCCTACCGAGAGCTCTTCGGCGGCGCATTCCTCGACTACTGGGGCTTCGCCGCAACGCTGACCAAGCTCTCGCCCCTGCTGCTGGCGGGCCTCGCGGTGGCGCTGCCGCTGAGGGTCGGGCTTTTCAACATCGGTGCCGAAGGCCAGATCTACATGGGTGCGCTCTTCGCGACCATCGTCGCGCTCCACGGGCCGGTGCTGCCGGGCTGGCTGGGGATCCTCGCCTGCGTCGTGGCCGGCATGGTGGGCGGCGCCCTCTGGGCGCTGATCCCCGCGGTGCTCAAGGCCTATCGCGACCTCAACGAGGTGATCGTGACGCTCCTGATGAATTATGTCGCGATCAACATTGTCAGCTACGTGGTCAACGGACCGATGATGGCGGAAGGCGCGCCCTATCCCTATTCGCCGGAGATCCGCGAGAGCCTGTGGCTGCCCTATGTGATGGCGCGCACGGACGCGCACATCGGCGCGGTGGTGGCGCTGGCGGCGGCAGTCGGCATGTTCCTGGTCTTCCGCTACACCTCGATCGGATACTCGCTGGCGACCGTCGGGCAGAACCAGGACGCCGCGCGCTATGCCGGCATGTCGGTGCGCCGGCACATCCTGCTGTCGATGGTGGTGGGGGGCAGCCTCGCCGGGCTTGCCGGGACGTTCGAGGTATTGGGCCTCAAGCACCGGCTCTTCCATCTCTTCAGCGGCGGCTACGGCTACGATGGCATCGTCGTGGCGTTCCTCGCGAACGCGAACGCCCTGGGCTCGATTGCCGCCGCGACCTTCATGGCCGGGCTCGAGAGCGGAGCGAACATCATGCAGCGGGCGACGGGCGTCCCGGTGACCGTGGTCGAAGCGATCAAGGGCCTGGTGGTGATCTTCGTCGCGGCCGGTCTCGCCTTCAATTTCGGACGCAGCCGCTGGGCACAGATCCTGCGTCGCCGGCGCGAGTTACAGGCGGCGCTGTCGAGCTCCGCCGCGCCCACGGAAGAAGACAGGTAGGCGGCGATGATCGAGCTTTTCACTGATATCGCCGCGCTGACTCGGCTTCTGGAATCGACGCTGATGCTCTCGGTGCCGATCGCCTTCGCGGCGATCGGTGGCGTCTTCTCCGAACGCTCTGGGGTCTTCAACATCGGCCTCGAGGGGCTGATGCTGATGGGCGCCTTCGGGGCGGCGCTGGGAACTTTCCACACCGGTTCGCCGGTCGCCGGCGTGATCGTCAGCATCCTGCTTGGGCTGCTTCTGGCCCTGCCGCTGGCGATCATGGCGGTGTCGCTGGGGGTGAACCAGATCGTCGCCGGGATCGCGATCAACCTGTTCTCGCTCGGCATCACGGCCTTCCTGTCGCGGATCGCCATCGGGGCCACGGCGAATACCCAGCTTCTGCCCGGGTTCGAGCCGATCGCGCTGCCCGTGCTCTCGGCGATCCCGCTTGTCGGGCCGATCCTGTTCAACCAGAACCTCCTCGCCTATGCCCTCTACCTGATGGTGCCGCTGCTCTACTGGCTGCTGTTCCACACGCCCTGGGGCTTGATCATCCGGGCCGTCGGCCATAGCCCGCGCGCCTGCGACACGGCAGGCGTACGGGTCCACCTGGTGCGCTATGTCTGCGTTCTGCTGAGCGGGGCGCTGGCAGCGCTCGGCGGCTGCTACCTGGTCCTGGCGCATGTCTTCGTCTTCTCCGAGCATATGAGCGCGGGGAAGGGGTTCATCGCACTCGCGGCGATCATCCTGGGGCGGTGGAGCCCGCTCGGAGCCTTTCTTGCCTGCCTGCTGTTCGGCTTCTTCGACGCATTGCAGCTGCGGCTTCAGTTTCAGAACCCGGAAGTGCCCTACCAGATCTTTGCGACGCTGCCCTATCTGGTCTCGATCGTGGCGCTGGTGTTGATCGCCGGGCGCAACGTCTCGCCCCAGGCGGTCGGACGCCACTACGACCGCGAGAGTTACTAAGCCATGCGTGCCGTCCAAGTCCCGGCACCCGGTGGGCTGGAGCAACTCACGCTGGCGGAGGTGCCGGTCCCGACGCCAGGCCCTGGCGAGGTGCTGATCGAGGTGGCCTATGCCGCCTGCAACTGGGGCGACGTGCAGAAGCGTCAGGGGATCTACCCGGACCCGGTCTCGTACCCCGCCATACTGGGCGCCGAGGTCTCCGGCGTGATCACCGCCTGCGGCAAGGGCGTCAGTGCGCTCCGTCCGGGGCAGTTCGTCGCCGCGATCACCGGGCCGGATATGCTGCGCGGCTTCGCCGAGGCGGTCGCCGTGCCCCACCGCTACGTGATTCCCCTGGCGCCCGGCTTCGACCCTAAGCTGGCGGCGGCCTTTCCCGTCGTCACGCTGACCGCCTATCACCTGCTCCATACCGCCCATCGCATCCGTCGCGGCCAGACCGTGCTGGTGCATGCCGCCGGTGGTGCGGTCGGCCTGATGCTGATCCAGCTTGCGCGCGCCGCCGGAGCCCGGGTGATCGGCACCGTCGGCTCGGCGGCCAAGGCCGAGCTGCCCCGGCGTTTCGGGGCCGACCGGGTGATCGTGAACGCGGAGGAGGATTTCGTCGCGGCCGCCATGGCCGATACGAAGAGGCGCGGCGTCGATCTGGTGATCGACTCTCTCGGCGCCGACATCCTGCCGCGCAGCTTCGACGCCCTGAAACCCTATGGCAGGGTGATCAATATTGGGGAGGCGGCGGGCGAGCCAGATTTTCCGGTGCGCAAGAAGCTCTACGAGCGCTCCACGTCGCTCGCCGGTTTCGAGTTGCTGCATGCAGTGCCTGGCTCACGCCGCTGGCGCGACGGTACGCGGAAGGTGGAACGGATGCTGGCGACCAGCGTGCTGCAGGTGCCGATCGCGGCCGAGTTCCCGCTCGAGCGAATCCGCGACGCGCAGGCGTTCCTGGAAGCCCGATCCGCGGCCGGCAAGGTGCTGATCAGCGTTGATCTGGGTAAGATACCGGGGTGATCCCGGACGAGGAGGACCATGGCACGAGACTTAGAAATCCGGCCCGGCAGGCTGACGCTCGGCACGCTCCGTGAACTGGAAGGGGCCAAAACCCGGTTTGTCCTGTCGGAGGATGCGCGCGCGGCGATCCGCGCGTCGAAACGGGTGCTCGACCAGGCAATCGAGGGGGGCCGCCGGATCTATGGCGTGACGACCGGCGCCGGGCCGCTCGCAGGGCAGGTGATCGGGCGCGACCTGATGGGCGAGATGCAGCGCCGGCTCGTGCTCTCGAACGCGGTCGGCGTCGGGGCGCCGCTCTCGCCGGGGGTGACGCGGCGGGTCATGCTCCTCAAGATCGCGACACTTGCCGCCGGCGCATCCGGCGTCGGCGAGGCGCTGGCGGACCGGCTGGTGGCGATGCTGAACGCCGACCTGCTGCCGGTCATCCCCGCCAAGGGATCTGTCGGCGCGTCGGGCGACCTCGCCCCGCTCGCGCATCTCGGCGTTTGCCTGCTGGGTGAGGGCGACGCCTATCTGCGCGGCGAGCGGATGCCGGCGGCGCGGGCCCTGGCCGAGGTCGGGCTCGCCCCCCTGGTGCTCGAGCCGAAGGAAGGGTTGGCGATCGTCAATGGCACCCAGGTCTCGACCGCGCTGGCGATCGAGGGGCTGTTCCTGGCCGAGTCGCATCTTGCTGCGGCGCTCGCCTGCGGTGCGCTCAGCGTCGAGGCCGGCAGCGGCACGGCGGCGGCCTTCGACCCCCGTATCCACGACCTGCGTGCACAGATCGGCCAGGCGGCGGTAGCGGACGTGCTGCGGACCTGGCTCGCGGGAAGCGGCATCCAGGCGGACCGCCCGGTGGCGCGGGTGCAGGACCCCTATTCCCTGCGCTGCATGCCGCAGGTGATGGGCGCCGTGCTCGACCAGATCGCCCATGTCGCGAGCATCCTCGGCCGCGAGCTCCGGGCCGTCACCGACAACCCGCTGATCGATCCTGCGAGCGGCGATCTCCTATTCGGCGGCAATTTCCATGCGCAACCGGTGGGAATGGTCGCCGACAACCTGGCGCTGGCGCTGGCCGAGACCGGCTCGATGTCCGAGCGGCGCACCGCTTTCCTGGTCGATCAAGGGATGAGCGGCCTGCCGGCCTTCCTGGTCGCTGAGGCCGGGCTCAACACGGGCTTCATGGTCGCCCAGGTCACCGCCGCCGCGCTAGCCAGCGAGAACAAGGCGATGGCGCATCCGGGCAGCATTGACTCGATCCCGACCGCGGCGAACCAAGAGGACTACGTTTCGATGGCGACCTATGCCGCGCGGCGGCTGGGCGATATGGCCGAGAATCTGGGCGCAATCCTGGCGATCGAGCTGCTCGCCGCGGCGCAGGGGCTCGACCTGCGCCGCCCGCTTCGCTCGAGCCCCGCGCTCGAGGCGCTGCACGGCGAGCTGCGCGAAACCGTCCCGGCCTGGGACGAAGACCGCTACTTCGCGCCGGATGTCGACGCGGCCCGCGCGGTCCTGGCCAGCGGTGCCGCGATGACGCCGGAGGCCCGCGCGGTCCTGCCGTCCTTCGGGGCGGCCTAGGGCAGTTTCCGCTCAACCTGGATCGCGCCCCTACCACCACCGTCATTCCCGCGCAGGCGGGAATGACGGGCCAACGTCGCGAGATCCCCGCCTGCGCGGGGATGACGGCCGAAAGGACCGCGAGTCACATCGACCGGAAGCTGCCCTAGCTCAGGATCTGGTAATGCGCCTCAGTCGGTTCGCGGTCGGCGCCGTTAATCGGGAGGATGTCCTGCGGGCAGGCCGACATCGCCACGATGCAGTCCATCCGCGCCCGCAGCACCACATAGTCCCTGGGCTTCGACAGCGGTTCGCCCCAGCCGGTGTTGCCCTCGGGATCGACGGGGATGTTCATCCAAAGATTGATTGGGCTCGGGCAGTCGGCCACCTGCACGCCGATCTGGCGCAGCGCCGCATACATGTTGTCGGTGCAGTTGTCGTGGTACTCGGTGCAGCCCAGAAGCCCGTAACGGTAGTCGTCGCAGGCCGCCATGATGGTGTCGTGGAGGCCGGGCGAGGTGTCCTCCTCGAAGAACAGAATCGGCCGGCGCCGGTTCGTCACCAACTCGTCGCCCTTGCGCGGGAAGATCCGGGTCAGGGTCGCGCGCAGGTGCTCGTTCGACAGGAACTCGGTCACATCCTCGGACGAGAAGCACCAGGTATCGACGACCTGGTTGCCGTGGGTATTGATGATCTTGATTGCCTGCCCGGCGTTCAGGCGAGCGGCCCGTCCGCGCCGGGCAGGAATGGTGAGGATTTCGGAACTGGTCATGGCAACGGTCTCCTGACGATGGCGCCCTTGAATGCGTCGGCTGATCGGCTCGTCATGAAGGTTGACCTTCGTGAAGGTTTGGATAAATACTAAAAAAACGAAGCTTTCTTTTGGCAGAGGTGAAGCAAGGCCCCATGGCCCAGTTTCGTGAACCGCAGGTCGATCCCACGGACATCAAGCTGCTGCGCGTGTTCATGAAGGTCGTGGAATGCGGCGGCTTCGCCGGCGCCCAGGCGGAACTCAACATCAGCGCGCCGACCCTGTCGACCCAGATGGCGACGCTCGAGTCGCGGCTCGGCATGCGGCTCTGCGATCGCGGTCGCATCGGCTTCCGCCTGACCGACAAGGGCAAGCGGGTCTATTCCGCCGCGCAGAGGCTGGAGACCGCGCTCAACGAATACCGGGCCGATGTCGGCGCGCTGCGCGGGCGGCTGGTGGGCGAGATGCATCTCGGCATCGTCGACTCGACGGTGACGAACCCGGACATGCGGACCAGCGCGGCGCTCGGCGCCTTCTGCCGGCGCGACCACGCCGTCCATGTGACCATGCACGTGGCCGAGCCCGCCGTGATCGAGAAGCGCCTGCTCGACGGCAGCCTCCATGTGGGCATCTCGGCCTTTTACCACCATGCGCCCGGCCTCGTGTACCGGCCGCTTTTCGAGGAGACCCACTCGCTCTATTACGGCCGCGACCATCCGCTCTTCGAGAAGCGCCCGGACGAGGTCTCCGAGGAGGAGGTGCGGCGCCATCCATACGTGGCGCGCGGCTATCTGATCAACCGGACCACCGGCGCCACGGCGGGCATGAACGCCGCGGCCACCGCCTTCGACATGGAGGCGACGCTGACCATGCTCCGCTCCGGCGCCTTCATCGCGCACCTGCCCGATCACTATGCCCGCCCCTGGATCGAGCAGGGCGAGCTGCGCCCGGTGATGCATGAGATCTTCACCTTCTCGTCGCGCTTCGAGTTCGCCATCCGCCGCGGCACCAGCGACGTGCGCGTGGTGAATGCTTTCATCAAGGACCTCTGCACCGCACACGGCGTGGACGCCGCCTTCGAGGAATAGGCCGCCGATGGACCTCGTTCTGAAGAACCTCGTCATTGCCGGCGGAGATGGCGAGATTCCGGCCGATGTCGGCATCGCCGACGGAACCATCGTCGCGGTCGAGCCCGGCCTGACCGGGAATGCGGAGACCCTGGACATGGGCGGCCGCCTCGCCGTGCCTGGCTTCGTCGAGTCGCACGTCCATCTGGATAAGGCCTGCATCCTCGAGCGCTGCCGGTCCGAGGAGGGGACCCTTGCGGAAGCGATCCGCGAGGTCTCCGCGGCGAAAAGGGCATTCACCGCCGAGGACATCCACGTTCGCGCGGCGCGGGCCCTGGATAAATGCATCCTCCAGGGAACCAACCGGATCCGGACACACCTGGAGGTGGACCCGGTGATCGGCCTGACCGGACTCGAGGCGATCCTGTCGCTGGTTGGCGATTATGCCTGGGCCGTCGATCTGGAGATCTGCGTCTTCCCGCAGGAGGGTCTCCTGAATAACCCCGGAACCGACGAGTTGATGACCGAGGCCCTGCGGCGCGGCGCTTCGGTCGTCGGCGGCTGTCCCTACGCCGACAGCGATCCGCTCGGCCAGATCGATCGGATCTTCGAGATGGCCTTGGCGTTTGACGTCGATATCGACTTCCACCTGGATTTCGACACCGATCCCGTGGGCATGACCGTTGAAGATGTCTGTCGCCGGACCGAGCGCCACCGCTATGGCGGCCGCGTGACGATCGGGCATGTCAGCAAGCTTTCGGCGCTGCCCGTCGGGCGCCTGAGGGAGGTCGCGTCCCGGCTGGCCGGGACAGGGGTCGCGGTGACCGCCCTGCCATCGACCGACCTCTACCTCATGGGCGCGGGCATGGATCACGATATCGTCCGCGGCGTGGCACCGGTGCACCGGCTGATCGAGATGGGCGTCAACTGCGCTCTCTCGACGAACAACGTCCTCAATCCTTTCACGCCCTTCGGGGACTGCTCGATGGTGCGGATGGCGAACCTCTACGCCAATATCGGCCAGATCGGCTCCCAGACCGGCATCCGCCAGTGCCTGGAGATGGTGACCGACAGGCCGGCGCGTCTGATGCGGCTGGACGATTACGGGATCGTGCCCGGCAACCCGGCGGACATCGTGATCCTCGATTGCCGCTCGGCGACGGAAGCGGTCCAGGAGCTCGCGATCCCACTTCATGGCTTCAAGCGAGGCCGCCGCACGTTCACCCGGAAACCAGCGGTACTCCATCGGCTAGAAGAGGGCCGGGGCGGGAATTCCTCTGCAAATTAGCGACGTGATTTCCGGTCGGCCAGGTCGGAACAGGATCGACCCGCTGCATCGGACCGCCCGCCTGATCTTCACACGCGGCCGCGCAGCTCAGCACGGCGGCCTCGCCGAAGGCCGGGCCCGCGATCTGGGCCCGATGGGCAACCCGCCGCGGTCGCGCCCGCAGGGCAGGGTGATGGACAATGTGATCTCGATCCTGCTGTCCGAGGCGACGGCATCGCCATTCGCCATGGTTGCGCCAGGTGAAGCGTCCGGCAGAACCTCGACCGGCAAGAACGACGGGAGATCATCTGCCGACGGCATGAACCGCGGATCGC